>JAILCW010000100.1 GCA_024690265.1 Lachnospiraceae bacterium
CCTAATCCTTCCGAGGATAAAAAAACCTCATTACATAGAGGTCGAATAACTACCATTAAATAGATGTTACCTCTCCCTTAACATATACGAGTTAAGATGGTTAACAGTTACTTACTTATCCTGGCGGTCTGTCCTCCTTTCTCTAGATTCCTCTTGTTTCTTTGTACATTCATAATAAGACCATATAAGTGATTTGTCAATAAGTTTTTTGATAACTTATTAATAAATCTAGAATAATCTTACAATTATTTAGAATTGCGCGAATATACATACAATAATATTCCCATAATTACGGGAGTATACAATACGACGTCTGAGAATTGATGGAAAGTTCATAAAAAATTAAGAATTCAGACGGGCGCTGTCTGTTGTTTCAATACTTGTTTCATGGTAAAATAGCACGGTATGAGTTGAAATATCGACTCAACCGAGGAGAAGTAACGATGAGTTTAGTAACTAAGATTTTTGGAACACATAGTGAGAGAGAATTAAAGCGAATCTATCCAATCGTGGATAAGATTGAGAGCCTGAAGCCACAGATGGAGGCTTTGACAGACGATCAGCTTCGAGATAAAACCCAGGAGTTTAAGGATCGATTGGCAGCAGGGGAGACCTTGGATGATTTATTGGTAGAAGCATATGCGGTAGTGCGAGAGGGCGCACGTCGTAGCCTTGGTATGGAGCACTTCCGCGTACAGTTGATTGGTGGAATCATTCTTCATCAGGGTCGTATCGCAGAGATGCGTACCGGTGAAGGTAAAACATTGGTATCTACCCTTCCGGCATATTTGAATGCATTAGAGGGTAAGGGCGTTCATATTGTAACCGTTAATGATTACTTGGCAAAGCGTGATGCGGAATGGATGGGCCAGGTTCATCGTTTCTTGGGACTGACCGTTGGTGTTGTACTTAACGATATGTCCAAGGAAGAACGTCAGGAAGCTTACAACTGTGATATTACCTATATTACCAACAATGAGTTGGGATTTGATTATTTGCGTGATAACATGGTCGTTCGTGAGCAGGAATTGGTGCAGCGTGGATTACACTACTGCATCATCGATGAGGTAGATTCTGTATTAATCGATGAGGCTCGTACACCGCTTATTATTTCCGGACAGAGTGGCAAGTCTACCAAGTTATATGAGATGTGTGATATTCTCGCTCGTCAGATGACCCGTGGTGAGGATGTGCCGGAGTTCTCCAAGATGGATGCCATTATGGGTATCGAACAGGAGGAGACCGGAGACTTCATCGTTAACGAGAAGGACAAGGTTGTTAATCTGACTCAGGCGGGTGTTGAGAAGGTTGAGCAGTTCTTCCGTATTGATAACTTAGCAGATCCTGAGAATCTTGAGATTCAGCACAATGTAATCCTTGCATTACGCGCACATAACTTGATGCATCGTGATCAGGATTACGTGGTTAAGGATGATCAGGTATTGATTGTTGATAGCTTTACCGGACGTATTATGCCGGGCCGTCGTTACTCTGATGGTTTGCATCAGGCTATTGAGGCCAAGGAGCATGTTGAGGTTAAGCGCGAGAGCATGACGCTTGCGAACATTACTTTCCAGAACTTCTTTAATAAATACGATAAGAAGGCTGGAATGACAGGTACCGCTCTTACAGAGGAAGAGGAGTTCCGTGACATCTATGGAATGGATGTTATTGAGATTCCGACCAACAGACCGGTACAGCGTATTGATCATGAGGATGTGGTTTACAAGACCCAGCGTGAGAAGTACAACGCAGTAGTAGAAGAAGTTAAGAAGGCACATGCCAAGGGACAGCCGGTATTGGTTGGTACCATTACCATTGAGGTATCCGAATTGGTTAGCCGTATGTTGAATAAGGAAGGTATTCCACACAACGTATTGAACGCTAAGTTCCATGAGAAGGAAGCAGAGATTGTTGCATTGGCTGGTCAGCATGGTGCAGTTACTATTGCAACCAACATGGCTGGTCGTGGAACGGATATCAAGATTGACGAGGAGGCTCGTGCAGCCGGTGGTCTTAAGATTATCGGTACAGAGCGTCATGAGTCCCGTCGTATCGATAACCAGTTACGTGGTCGTTCCGGCCGCCAGGGAGATGTGGGTGAATCCCAGTTCTTTATTTCCTTGGAAGATGATTTGATGCGTTTGTTTGGTTCCGAGCGTTTGATTGGAATTTTTAATTCCTTGGGTGTTCCGGATGGTGAGCAGATTACCCATAAGATGCTTTCCGATACGATCGAGAAGGCACAGAAGAAGATTGAGAGCAACAACTTC
The DNA here is from genome assembly GCA_024690265.1 of Lachnospiraceae bacterium. Classification (GTDB taxonomy): domain Bacteria; phylum Bacillota; class Clostridia; order Lachnospirales; family Lachnospiraceae; genus XBD2001. Next base: position 2,274 of record JAILCW010000100.1, read on the forward strand.
GCAATTCGTAAGAACTTGTTGGAGTACGACCGCGTTAATAACGAGCAGCGTGAGATGGTATATGCACAGCGTCGTCGTGTTCTGATGGGTGAGAATATGAAGTCGCAGATTCAGGATATGATTCGTAACGTTATTGAGAATTCCGTTAATATGGTTTTGAACGGTGTTCCAAAGAACGAGTGGGATTTGCATGAGCTGAATCAGGTATTGCTTCCGATTGTTCCATTGCAGAAGTTAAGTGCAGACCGAGTTGCTGATGTCAACGATGTTCCTGCATTGATTGATAAGTTAGAGGATGAAGCATTAAAGCTTTACGAAGCTAAGGAAGCTGAATTCCCTGAAGCAGAGCAGTTCCGTGAAGTAGAGCGTGTTATCCTGCTTCGTGTCATCGACCGTAAGTGGATGGAAGAAATTGACGACATGGATCAGTTGCGTCAGAATATTGGCCTTCAGGCTTATGCGCAGCGTAATCCGGTGGATGAATACAAGATGGCAAGTTACGACATGATGGATGCTATGAATGATGCTATCCAGACAGAGACTGTTACTATCATGTATCGCATCCGCATTGAGAAGAAGGTGGAGCGTGAAGAGGTAGCTAAGGTTACGGGTACCAACAAGGATGACACTGCAACAAGTGCACCGAAGACACGTAAAGCGCCAAAGATTTATCCGAATGATCCATGCCCATGCGGTAGTGGTAAGAAATACAAGAATTGCTGTGGAGCAAAATAGTTTTATATTAGGAGGCATTACATATGGAACTATCATCACTTAGAAAAGAATACGATTTGGTTCGTTCTGATAATATGGAGAAATTTGTAGAGCTGAGTCGTATTAATCCAAAGCTTGTTTTGGTTGAGGAGTACTGGATTACATCTGATCATACGATGGGAAATCGATGCTCCTATTTTGAAGCTTTCAATCAGGCAGAGGAATATGCATACATGTTGGCAGCAAATCGTGCGGCGCTGAATCAGAATCAGGATAAGCCATTTATGATTTTGATTAATGGTCGTGAGACAAGCGTTAATGGCCATTTGGAGGAATACATTCGTGGAGAGTATCCACCACAGAAATAGAATGAATCTTAGAGGAAGTCACTTTCAAGTGGCTTCCTTTTTTAACTACAAGTTGATTGCCTTGGGGTGTGGCATGTGTCATATTTAGAACAGACCTTTGCTGAAGTAACGGTCTCCGCGGTCCGGGAAAACCACAACAATGTTGCCGGACTCGATTTCTTCCGCAAGTTTCAAGGCGGCAGACAGGGCTGCGCCGGAAGAGGATCCGGCCAGTATACCCTCGCGTTTCGCCAGTAGCCTGGAAGTGCCAAAAGCTTCGGTATCTGTAATCTTGATGACCTTATCTACCAAAGAGATGTCCATGGTATCTGCAATGAAATCATTGCCAATTCCTTCAATGTCGTAATCGGCATGTTCTCCGCCACCGATGATGGAACCTACCGGATCTGCCAGAATACCTTGAATCGCAGGATTCTGTTCCTTCAGGTACTTGGTAACACCGGAAAAGGTACCACCGCTGCCGGCACCGGCAACGAAGTAATCCACCCGACCGTCTAACTGACGGTAAATCTCCGGACCGGTGGTTTCATAATGGGCCTTCGGATTGGCCGGATTCTGGAACTGCTTCAAAGAGATTGCGCCCGGGATGGAAGCGATGATTTCATCTGCCTTTCGATCTGCGCCGAGCATGCCTTCTTCTCTTGGAGTATGAACAATCTCTGCACCCAACGCTTCCATTACCTTCTGCTTTTCCACAGAGAACTTCTCCGGTACCGCAAAGATGATGCGGTATCCTTTGTTTAGTGCGGCAATGGCACTGCCAAATCCGGTATTACCTGCGGTGGCATCCACAATTGTTCCGCCAGGCTTAAGGATGCCGCGGTCCTCGGCGTCCTTGATCATATATTGTCCGACGCGGTCTTTGACCGAACCGGCCGGATTATAGAGTTCTAATTTTGCATAGAGGTTTACACCTTCCTTTACCCCAAGGTGTGTCAACTTTAACAGTGGAGTGTTTCCAATCAGTTCCTCAACATTCATATATACTTCCATAGCTTGTTTCCTCCAAGTACTACTTCGATGCTTCGATGGCCTGCTTCAAATCCGCAATGAGGTCGTCCACGTTTTCAATACCGACAGACAAGCGAATCAGCTCATCAACGATACCCACCTTCTGACGAATCTCATATGGGATGGCTGCGTGTGTCATGGACGCCAGATGGCATACCAAAGACTCCACACCACCGAGGCTTTCTGCCAAGGTCACAAGCTTTAGAGCCTTTACAAACTTACGATAATCATATCCTTGCTTTAAGACGAATGAAATCATAGCGCCCGGTGCATCGGCCTGTTTCTTCTGAATCTCGTATCCCGGATTGGATGGTAAGCCCGGGAAGTATACCTTCTCTACATAACCACTGTTTTCCAACCACTCCGCAATCTTCTGTGCGTTGGCCACATGGCGATCCATACGAACGCCCAGAGTCTTGATGCCGCGGATCATCAGAAAACTATCCCATGGAGCCAAGACGCCGCCGATGGCGTTCTGTAAGTAGTAGAGACGTTCGGATAATGCCTTATCCTTAACGACAACAAATCCTGAGATGGTATCACTATGGCCACCCAAGTACTTGGTACCACTGTGGATGACAATGTCCGCACCCAAATCCAGCGGTCTCTGAAGATATGGGGTGAGGAAGGTGTTGTCTACGATGAGTAACTTGTCGTTCTTCTTCGCAATCTCTGAAACAGCAGCGATATCGGTAATGGTCAACAGTGGGTTGGCCGGGCTTTCAATATAGATAGCCTTTACTTCCGGAGTGATGGCTGCTTCAATCTGCTGTAAATCAGAAGTGTCTACAATCTCATAAGAAATATCAAAATTTTTGAATACGTTATCTAAGATACGGAAGGTTCCGCCATAGATGTTATTTGAAACCAGTAACTTGTCTCCTGCCTTGAACAAGGAAAGTACGGTGTTGATGGCGGCTAATCCGGAGGCAAAAGCCAACCCGTAAGTGCCGTGTTCCAAGTCAGCTACCAGCTTCTCCAATGCAGCGCGGGTCGGGTTGCCGGTGCGGGAATACTCCCAGCCGCGATTCTCGCCGATACCGTCCTGCTTATAGGTAGATGTCTGATACACCGGAACATTCACTGCTCCTGTGGTCCCGTCTCCGTCAATTCCGCCGTGAATTAACAATGATTCAATTCTATAACTCATAATCTATTTTCCTCCCTACAGCTAATCCTTTAATTCCTATCTGATTACTAGGTATGAAATATTTATACAAGTTTTCGATAGGAATGTCAACGAAATGAATCAAAGAAAATTGTAGGGGACATAGCGTGGGATAATCGCATGTCCCCTATTTTAGTAGGAATTGTAGGATATATAGACGCAGCCTATAAGACTTGATAAGAAGTGCATATTATACAGTATGCAAGGTTTGCCCGTATAATCACACTAATTTGAACGGGCAATCAACATCCAAGTGGATGCAGTGCCCAAGTATGTAGGGAGGAGAACTAATGTCGACAATAAACATTGCAGAACCAAGTGTACAGATTCGCGAGAAACGCCTTGGAACGATCAATGCATTCACGGGAGCCGCTTCCGAGATTGTTCAGCAATCTCAGGAAGGTAGTCTCAAGGATGCAAAACGAAAGTTTTCTCAGTGTCTTGGGTGTAACGCACAGCAGGCCTTCTGTCAGTTATCCATGATCAAGGATGTGGCAGTTATCAATCATGCGCCGGTTGGATGTGCGGGCGAATTTGCGGATTTCAACTTCACATACCGCATCGAGCAGGAGAAAAGAGATTTGCCGGAAGATATCGGACGATACTTTTCCACCAATATCCAAGAAAAGGATACGGTATTCGGAGCAACCAAGAAGTTGGAGGAAACCATTCACATCGCATATGAGCGAGTGAAACCAAGAGCCATCTTTATTACCACGTCTTGTGCGTCAGGTATCATCGGCGAGGATATTGAATCTGTCGCGGACAAGGCATCGGAAGAATTAGGAATTCCGGTTGTGACCTGTTCGTGTGAAGGATTTCGATCCAAGGTTTGGACCACCGGATTTGATGCCGCGTATCACACCGTATTAAGAGGTATCGTAAAGCCACCAACCAAGAAGACCAAAAAGATTAATGTGGTGAACTTCTGGGGCAGCCACGTATTCGATGAAATCTTCGAGCGATTCGGATATGAAGCACAGTACATCATGCCATTTGCTTCCATCGAAGAATTGGAACACTGTAGCGAGGCAGCAGCCACCATTCATATTTGCCCGTCTTTGTCTACCTATATGGGAGCGGGACTCAGCCAGTTGTATGGGGTACCGGAGATTACGGCACCACCGGCATATGGTATCGATGGAACCGACGGATGGTTAAGGGCCTTAGGTAAGGTTTTGGGAAAAGAAGAGATTGCTGAACAGTTGATCAAGGAAGGACATGAACAATATGTACCGCAGATTGAGAAGCTGAAGGAACGCTTCAAAGGAAAGCGTGCATATGTAACAGCCGGAGCAGCACATGGACAGGCATTGATTCACTTATTAAGAGAACTTGGATTTGATGTCATCGGAGCCAGTGTATTCCACCATGATCCGGTCTATGACAGTGGTGATCGTGACATGGATGTTTTGGCCCATGCGGTGAAGACCTACGGTGACGTGAAGGATTACCGCGTATGTAACAAACAGAGTTGTGAGCTGGTAAATGCATTGATTCGCAGCAAGCCGGATTTCATTATGGCAAGACACGGCGGCATGACCCTCTGGGGCGCCAAGCTTGGAATTCCGACCCTTCTCATCGGTGATGAGCAGTTCGGTATCGGATACAAGGGTGCATTGAATTATGCAAGACGAATTGATGAAACCTTAGACTCCATCGAGTTTATCAAGAACTTTTCAAAACACGCTTCCAACCCATACACCGAATGGTGGTTAACACAGGAGCCTGGATACTTCCAAGGCGGCGGAAGCGGCGGATGCGGCGGATGCAGAACAGGAGTGAAATAAATGTCAGGAACATTGGAACAACCAAGATTTACATGTGCTCTGGGATCTTGCCAGAGCGTGGTAGCAATAAAAAAGGGCGTGCCGATTCTTCATTCCGGTCCGGGATGCGGCGGGCAGATTCAGCGATTGATTGGTCAGGGCGAGGGCTACGCAGGTGGTTCGACCGCACCTTGTACCAATGCGGAGGAAGCGGACGTTGTATTCGGCGGAGAGAAAAAGCTTCGCAGTGTGATTGAAAACTCCTTCAAAGTGATAGACGGAGACTTATACGTGGTACTGACCGGTTGTACCGCAGCCATCACTGGAGATGATGTGGCAGCGGTTACCAGTGAGTTTCAGGTGGATGACAAGCCAATCGTCTACGTGGAAGAAGGCGGATTTAAGAGTAACAACTATGCCAGCCATGAGCGTTTGGTGAATGCCATCATCGATCAGTATGTGCACAAGTTCAAAGAGAGCGATGAGAAGATTCCAAATCTAGTGAACGTCTTCGCATCCATTCCATACCAGGATCCATACTGGAGCGGAAATTTGGAAGGCATCAAGAAGGTGTTGGAAGACATCGGCCTCAAGGTTAACGTACTTTTTGGCAATGAATCCGGTGGTGTAGAAGAGTGGAAGACCATTCCGAACGCAGCATTCAACATTGTCATCGGACCATGGGTGGGAGTGAAAATCGCAAAGCATCTGAAAGTAAAGTATAAGCAACCGTATTTGCAGTTCCCATACTTGCCGATCGGAGCAGTGGAAACTTCTAGATTTTTGCGTCAGGTAGCAGAGTTTGCAGAGTTAGATACTGAAAAGGTTGAGGCTTACATTCAGGAAGAGGAAGCCAAGTATTACACCCACATCGAGAAGATGGCTGACTTCATGTTGGAGTTCCGATACGGAATCCCACGTCGTGTGTACTCCATCGCTGACAGCTCTTATGCACTGGGCTTTTCTAAATTTTTACTGAATGAGTTGGGTATCATCCCGGGACCACAGTACATCGTGGATGACATACCGGAGAAGTACCAGGATTACGTAAAAGAACAGTTTGAAAATATCTCAGAGTTACAGAAGCGAACCGTAGAAGTGGTATTTGACCCGGATGCGGGCAAGAACCAAGAACGCTTGGAAGAGGATGCCAAGAATTATGAAGATAAACGTCTTCTGATTTTGGGCAGCTCCTGGGATAAGAATTTGGCAGACAAGCTGAAGGCGGACCTTTTGATCGTGTCTGTACCGGTACAGCACCGACTGATTATGAACTGCGGATACACCGGATATGCCGGCGGATTACGCGCGATTGAAGATATATACGATCGGGTATTGGCAACCTATCGATAACGAGTAGAAAGAGGAGAAAAGGAAAAATGAGACAGATAGCAATCTATGGAAAAGGCGGCATCGGAAAATCAACCACAACACAGAATTTGACTGCCGGCCTTGCAGAACTTGGAAAAAATGTCATGTTAGTAGGCTGTGATCCAAAGGCAGATTCTACCAGACTTCTATTAAATGGCCTGGCGCAGAAGACCGTATTGGATACCCTGCGTGAAGAAGGTGAGGTCGATGATTTGGATCTCATTATGAAAACCGGATTCGGTGGCATTCGTTGCGTAGAGTCCGGTGGTCCGGAGCCGGGTGTTGGATGTGCCGGCCGAGGAATTATTACTTCGATCGGAATGTTAGAGGACCTGGGTGCTTATACCGATGATTTAGATTATGTATTTTACGATGTCCTAGGAGACGTTGTGTGCGGTGGTTTCGCAATGCCAATCCGTGAGGGCAAGGCCAAAGAAATCTATATCGTAGCATCCGGGGAAATGATGGCTCTGTACGCAGCCAACAACATCTGCAAGGGTATTCAGAAATATGCATTGAAGGGTGGCGTTCGTTTGGGCGGAATTATCTGCAACAGCCGTAACGTAGACCGTGAGCATGATTTGTTGAATGCATTTGCAAATGAGTTGGGAAGCCAGCTCATCTACTTTGTCCCAAGAGACAACGAGGTACAGCGTGCGGAGATTAACCGTAAGACGGTCATCGACCATAATCCGGAGCATCCACAGGCAAGAGAGTACCGCAACTTGGCAGAAGCCATTGAGAATAATACACAGTTTGTAATTCCAAAGCCAATGACCCAGGAGCGCTTAGAGGAAATCTTAATCGAGTTTGGTTTGATGGAGAACTTGAAGGATAGCTACGCAATCTAACCATCAGAGAAGTAATACGAAAGTTGGTGATTTTAGATGATTATCAGAGCGGCATTTGCCACCAGTGATGGCGAACATGTGGACCGTCACTTTGGTGCGGCGGAGCGATTCGACATCTATGAAGTAAATACAGAAACCGGTGAATTTGAACGTGTGGAGATTCGACAGGTGGAACGCGCCTGTCTGGATCACAAGCATCATGACGAGCGAATGCAGGCTGTAACAGAAACCATTGAAGATTGCCATGCAGTGTTTGCAGAATGTAGTGGCAACGGTGCCAGAACCGCGTTGGAACAGAAGCAAGTGCAGGCCATCGATGTGGAACGTCCGGTGGATGACGTGCTACAGAATATCCTGTTTGGCAGAATCAAACTCATTGATTCCAGATATACGGAGACAGAGAAAAAGCGCAAGAATCAGAACTTTGAAAAACTCCAGAAACGTCATCCATGTATGAGCGGTGGGGCCAATATGACCGCCGGAAGAATCCATCTCCCGGTGAGTCCATCCTGCAACATTCAGTGTAAGTTTTGTACCAGACGCTTTGATAAGTCCCTCATCCGACCGGGGGTAAGCTCCCTGGTATTGAAGCCGGAAGAGGCCGTGGACACCATTCGAAGAGCCAAGGAACTATGCCCGGAGTTGTCGGTGGTAGGCATCGCCGGACCGGGAGATACTCTGGCAACCGACAATGCGTTGGAAACATTTGCACTGGTGAAGAAGGAATATCCGGAACTCATTAGTTGTTTATCTACGAATGGCTTTTGCTTGCCGCGACAGGTGGACCGCATTGCCGAGATTGGCATTGAGACCATTACGGTAACCGTGAATGCCATTGATCCGGAAATCGAAGCTCAGATTAACGAGTTTGTTATCGATGAACATGGGGTGAAACATGAAGGCATCGAAGGCGCCAAGATACTGATTGAAAACCAGTTGGCGGGAATCAAGCGTGCCGTGGAACTTGGCATCGTGGTGAAGATTAACAGCGTACTGGTTCCGGGAATCAATGATGAGCACATCGAGGCAGTAGCCAAGAAGACCTCAGAGTTGGGGGCCTCCATTTTGAACATCATTCCACTGATTCCACAGAATGGAATGGCACACTTACCTGCGCCGACATGCCAACAGTTGGATGAAGTGCGACGCAAGGCGGGAGCATATATCGACGTGTTCCGTCACTGCCAGCATTGCCGTGCTGACGCACTCGGAATTCCGGGCAAAGGCAAAGATTTGCACTCGGAGTTATATAAGGGAAGAACAGAGAGGGTGGCTGAAACATTCAGTCATGGGTAATACGACGTATGAGTTATGTAGAAATCAGAGACTTACATAAAACCTATGACACACGTGGAGAAGCGCTGGAGGTGTTAAAAGGCATCGACCTATCCGTGGAGCGTGGAGAAATCTACGGCATTATCGGATTCAGTGGCGCCGGTAAATCTACTTTGGCCAGATGTATCAATCGACTGGAAACCCCAGACGGGGGAAGTGTCAAAGTCGGGGGCGTGGACATCCTCGCATTAAGTAAGTCGGAACTATTACAAGAACGACGAAAAATCGGTATGGTGTTCCAGAATTTTAACTTATTTGATTCCAGAACCGTATATCGCAACATTGCATACCCGTTGGAAGTCAGTGGATTTCCCAAGGACAAAATACGAGAGCGGGTATTGGAAACAGCAGAATTGGTGGGATTGTCCGATAAGCTGGGTGCATATCCGGGCGGACTTTCCGGTGGCCAGAAGCAGCGTGTTGGAATTGCCAGAGCGCTGGTAAACAAGCCGGAGTTGCTGTTGTCCGATGAGGCAACCTCTGCCCTGGATCCGCAAACCACAATCCAGATATTGGATTTGTTAAAAGAGATTAATAAGAAGGCTGGGATCACCATTTTGATGATTACCCATGAGCTGGACGCCATCCGCTACAGCTGCAATCGCATGGCGGTCTTGGAAGAGGGCAAAATCATCGAAGAAGGAACGGTGGCAGGAATTTTCAATAATCCACAGAGCCGAACAGGAGATCTGTTCGCCAAGGTATTTGCAGAGTTCCAGAACATCAGTCTGACGGAAGGAGCGGGTATATGAGTTTATTGGATTCTTCTTTATGGGAGGTCATCGTGGCATCCTTCAGTCCGGACATCTGGAAGGAACTGATTACGCCCATCGGCGAGACCTTATACATGACGGTGATATCTTCACTGATTGTGCTGGTATTTGGTGTACTGTTGGGGATATTCCTTACCGTCACCAGTCCGGATGGATTATTACCACTGACGGTTCCATATGTGACCGCCGGATGGATCATCAACGTCCTTCGGTCTTTGCCGCAGATGGTCATGATCATCCTGATGATTCCGGTGGCGCGACTGATTTTCGGAAAATCCTATGGAACCAACGCATGTATTATCGCAATCGCAGCCAGCTGTATTCCGATGTACGCGCGTATTGTGGAGAGTTCCTTATTGGAAATTGGCAAGGGCAAGATTGAGGCGGCCAAATCCATTGGTAGTACCAATGCGCAAATCATTGCCAAGGTAATCCTGCCGGAGACGCTTCCGGGTTTGATTCGCGGATTTACGGTGGCAGTGATTTCCGTCATATCCATGACGGCTTTGGCAGGCATGTTTGGCGCCGGTGGAATCGGTGATATTGCCGTTCGATTCGGTTATCAGAGGTTCCAACATGATCGCCTGTTTGCTTGCGTATACATCTTGGTGATTCTGGTTCAGATCACTCAGGGAATAGGAAATTTGATTTCCAACCGCATTTTAAGAAAGAGAAACTTGTTGTAAAAACAACAGCTCTAGCAAATTTATCATAGGTTCAAGAGAAAGGAAAAGGAGGAAAACACTATGAGAAGAAAAGCACTGACCATTTTATTATCAGCAGTGACTGTATTATCAGTTGTAACCGGATGCGGAGCATCCAAGGAGGGCACCACCGCTACCGCAGGTGCAGTTGTAGAGAATGAGGAGGCGGCAGCAGGCGAAGGAGATACCGTGGTGCTGCGGGGCATTGCAGATTTGGTGCCACATTCAGAATTGATTGAGTTTGTAACACCGAAGCTTGCAGAGCAGGGAATCCAAATTGAGTTGGTTTCTACTGCGGCAGATTCTACCACCAATGAGAAGTTGGATGCAGGAGAGATTGATTTCAACTTCTTCCAGCATGATCCATATTTGCAGTCTGAAATTGAAGCCAATGGATATGACTTGGTAAATGCAGGTGACATCCATGTAGAGCCAATTACTGCATACTCCGACAAGTTTGAGTCCAAGGAAGATATTCCGGAGAATGCCGTTGTTGCAATTCCAAACGATGCCACCAATGAGTATCGTGCGCTTCGTATTTTGGAGCAGAACGGATTCATAAAGTTGAAGGATGGGGTACAGGATACCTTGAGTGCTTCCGTGGATGATATCGAAGAGTATTTGATTCCATTGGAAATCGTTGAGTTGGATTCTGCACAGATTATTCCAACCAAGGATGATTATGACTTCTTCATCACCAACACCAACAAGGCATTGGAAGCAGGCATTGATTCTGCCAAGTTGTTCAGCGAGGGTGCAGACAGCCCATACGCAAACATCATTGCAGTTCGCTCTGAGGACAAGGACAACCCGGCAATCAAGGCGTTGGTTGAAGCATTAACCGATGAAGAAACACAGAAGTTCATTGAGGAGACTTATAACGGTGCGGTCATTCCGGTGAAGTAATTTTAAGTTCGTGGGAAAGGAACAGGGGACTATGGCACAAATCAAAGAAAGCGCATTAGAGTTAATTGGGCAGACACCAATTCTGAAATTGAATGGTTACAGCAAAAATGCAGGAGTTGGAAATACAACAATCCTTGCGAAGCTGGAGTACTTGAATCCGGCGGGATCGGTCAAGGATCGAATCGCACTTGCCATGATTGAAGAGGCAGAGAAGAGCGGCAAGCTGAAGCCGGGAGCAACCATTATTGAGCCAACCTCCGGTAATACGGGTATCGGTCTTGCTGCCGTGGCAGCGGCCAAAGGATATAAGGCGATATTGACACTACCGGACACCATGAGTGTGGAGCGTCGAAACCTCTTGAAGGCGTACGGCGCGGAGCTGGTTCTAACGGAAGGCGTCAAAGGAATGAAGGGTGCAATTGCCAAGGCAGAGGAACTAGAGAAGGAGATTGACGGTGCAGTGATTCTTGGTCAGTTTATCAATCCGGCAAACCCTGCGATTCACAAGGAGACCACCGGCCCTGAGATTTGGGAACAGACCGATGGCAAGATTGATGCATTCATTGCCGGTGTTGGAACCGGTGGAACCATCACCGGTGTTGGCGAGTACTTGAAGGAGCAGAATCCGAATATCAAAGTTATTGCGGTAGAGCCGGCTTCCAGCCCGGTACTTTCCAAGGGTGAGTCCGGATCCCATAAGATACAGGGAATCGGTGCCGGATTTGTACCGGAGGTATTGAATACCGAGGTATATGACGAAGTTCTCGCCATTGAAAACGAAGATGCTTTTGAAGAGGGTAGAAGATTTGCACACACCGAGGGTATCCTGGTAGGCATTTCTTCCGGAGCAGCTTTGAAAGCAGCGCGCATCCTAGCGGAGCGTAATGAGTACAAGGGTAAAAACATTGTAGTTTTACTTCCGGATTCCGGAGATAGATACTTGTCTACGGCAATGTTTACTAACTAACTTTTTTCCTACATTTTTCCTACTTTAGTTCAGCGGAAACACGGTATTCTACGGTACCGGATTTCCGCTGAATCTCTTTTTGGGGGATTGAATTAGATAGGATGCAATTTAATTGCTGGGAATTTAAAATATTACGTAGTATAATAAGGGGTACGACACACAATAGGAGAATTTGCCTATGGAATTCAAACTACATGCGCCATATGAGCCCACCGGAGACCAGCCGGAAGCCATTCGCCAACTGGTGGAAGGCTTCAAAGAAGGAAACCAGTTTGAGACTTTGCTAGGTGTTACCGGTTCCGGTAAGACCTTTACCATGGCCAATGTAATTGCGCAGTTGAATAAACCGACGCTGATTATTTCTCACAACAAGACCCTGGCGGGACAGCTTTATTCTGAGATGAAGGAATACTTCCCGGAGAATGCGGTGGAGTATTTTGTCAGCTACTACGATTATTACCAGCCGGAGGCTTATGTGCCTCAGACGGATACTTATATTGCGAAGGATTCTTCCATTAATGATGAGATTGATAAGTTGCGTCTGTCTGCAACGGCGTCTTTATCAGAGCGACGGGATGTTATCATCGTATCCTCCGTATCCTGTATCTATGGTATTGGTAGTCCGGATGATTATGAGAACATGATGATATCCTTGCGCCCGGGTCAGGAGATTGATCGCGATGAAGTGATTCGTTCCCTCATTGATATGCAGTATCTGAGGAATGATTTGGACTTTACCCGTGGTACCTTCCGTGTGCGAGGAGATACCTTAGAGGTTATCCCGGCCAACGTATCGGATTATGCATTCCGTATCGAGTTCTTCGGAGATGAGATTGACCGTATTGTAGAGACAGACCCACTGACGGGTCAGGCAAAGCGTGAAGTGAATCATGCAGCGATTTTCCCGGCTTCTCATTATGTTGTTCCACAGGCCAAGATTAACTCTGCCTGCGAGACCATTGAAGCCGAGTTAAAAGAGCGGGTGGCTTACTTTAAGAGTGAGGACAAGCTCATCGAGGCACAACGAATCGCAGAGCGAACCAACTTTGATGTAGAGATGCTTCGTGAGACGGGATTCTGTAGCGGTATTGAGAATTATTCCAGACACTTAACCGGCCAGAAGCCTGGGGAACCGCCGATGTGCTTGATGGATTACTTTGGCGATGATTATCTCATTATCATCGATGAGTCTCACATTACCGTGCCTCAGGTGCGAGGTATGTATGCCGGTGACCGTGCTCGAAAAACGACGCTGGTGGACTATGGATTCCGCTTGCCATCCGCATTGGATAACCGTCCGCTGAACTTCGGTGAGTGGGAAAGTAAGATTGATCAGGTACTCTTCGTATCTGCAACGCCGAATGACTACGAAGAAGAGCACGAGATGCTCCGTGCAGAGCAGGTGATTCGTCCGACCGGACTTTTGGATCCTCATATCGATGTGCGTCCGGTAGAGGGCCAGATTGATGACTTAATTGCTGAGATTATGAAGGAGACCGCCGACGGACATAAGGTGTTGATTACCACTTTGACCAAGCGCATGGCGGAGGACTTAACAGACTACATGCAGGAACTTGGTATCAAGGTGAAGTACTTACACTCGGATATCGATACCTTGGAGCGTGCGGAGATTATTCGTGACTTGCGCTTAGGTGTCTTCGATGTCTTGGTAGGTATTAACCTGCTTCGAGAGGGCCTTGATATTCCCGAGATTACCTTGGTGGCAATCTTGGATGCGGATAAAGAAGGATTCCTACGTTCGGAGACCTCATTGATTCAGACCATCGGTCGTGCCGCTCGTAATGATAAGGGCCATGTTATCATGTATGCAGATAAGATTACGGATTCCATGAAGGCTGCTATCGAAGAGACTGAGCGTCGTCGTGGCATTCAGGAAGCATATAACGAGGCTCATGGCATCACACCGAAGACCATCGAGAAGGCAGTGCGTGATGTCATCGCCATTAGCAAGGCGGTGGCAGAGGATCGTTCTATGGAACGCCATCCGGAGGAGATGGACCGCAAAGAACTCATGGAAGCTATCGAGAAGACCAAGAAGAAGATGGAACGCGCAGCAGCGGATCTCAACTTCGAGGCAGCAGCCGAGTATCGCGATTCCTTAATCGAGATGAAAAATATGCTGCGGGATATGGATAAATAGTTTGTTGGAATTCCAACGCTTTAAGAAGAAAGATTTTGAAATGAAAGAAAGCAAAGATAACCAGAATAGAAAATATATTAAGATTCGTGGTGCTAACGTACATAACTTGAAGAATATCAGCTTAGATATTCCGCGAGATGAGTTCGTGGTACTAACGGGATTGTCCGGTTCCGGCAAGTCGTCTCTTGCCTTTGATACGATTTTTGCCGAAGGTCAGAGACGATACATGGAGTCCCTTTCCAGCTATGCACGTCAGTTCTTGGGCCAGATGGAGAAGCCGGATGTAGAGAGAATCGAGGGAATGCCGCCGGCGATTTCTATCGATCAGAAATCCACCAATCGTAACCCTCGTTCTACCGTTGGAACGGTAACAGAAATTTACGATTACTTTAGACTTCTGTATGCTCGTATTGGTGTACCACACTGCCCGAACTGCGGTCGTGAGATTATGCGCCAGACCGTAGACCAGATGGTAGATATTGTTATGGGTCTTCCGGAGAAGACCAAGTTCCAGGTATTGGCGCCGGTGGTTCGTGGTCGTAAGGGTACTCATGAGAAGCTTTTTGAGCGTATGAAGGCCAGCGGTTATGTCCGTGTCATCGTGGATGGCGACCAGTACGATGTAGAAGAAGAGATCAAGCTGGATAAGAACAAGAAGCACAACATAGAAGTGGTTGTGGATCGCCTTGTTATCAAAGAAGGTTTGGAAAAGCGTTTGACGGATTCTATTGAGAATGCCCTGAAGTTGTCAGAAGGATTGGTACTGATTGATGTTATCGGTGGCAAGCAGTTAAGCTTCTCCGAGAGCTTTGCCTGCCCGAATTGCGGCATCAGTGTGGATGAGATTGAACCGAGGACCTTCTCCTTTAACAATCCATTTGGAGCATGTCCGGAGTGCTATGGCTTGGGATACAAGATGGAATTCGATGAGCGTCTCATGATTCCGGACCCTAGTCTTAGCTTCAACGAGGGCTGCGTTCAGGTGATGGGGTGGCAGTCCAGTGCAGACGAGAAGAGCTATACTCATGCCATTCTTATGGCCCTTGCCAAAGAGTTCAAGTTCAGTCTGGATACACCGTATGAGGAATTACCGGAGGATATTCGCCGTCAGTTTATCTACGGATTCAAGAAGGTAGTTAAGGTTCCGTACAAGGGTAAGTTCGGTGAAGGCATCTATGACGTTCAGTTTGAAGGACTTATTGCCAACACCAACCGTCGTTACCGTGAGACCAAGTCCGAAACTCAGCGTCAGACCTACGAAGAATTCATGGAAGTTAGTCCATGTCCGCTTTGCGAAGGCCAGCGTCTGAAAAAGGAAGCTCTTAGCGTTACCATCGCAGATAAGAATATCTATGAGATTACAACCATGCCGGTGCGAGATCTGCAGAAGTTCCTAGAGGATATGACCCTTACGGATTATCAGATGAAGATTGGCCGTATGGTACTTAAGGAGATTAAGGGTCGTGTAGGCTTCTTGGTAGATGTAGGATTAGACTATCTGTCCCTCTCTCGTGGAACCGCATCCCTCTCCGGTGGTGAGGCCCAGCGTATCCGCTTAGCAACTCAGATTGGATCAGGATTGGTAGGCGTTACCTATATCTTGGATGAGCCAAGTATCGGACTTCACCAGAAGGATAATGATAAGCTGCTTGCATCCTTGAAGGGACTTCGTGACTTGGGCAATACCTTAATCGTCGTAGAACATGATGAGGATACCATGCGTGCGGCAGATTATATTGTAGATATTGGACCGGGAGCCGGAAGCCAGGGTGGTGAAGTGGTCGCTGCCGGAACCTATGAGGATATCATCAATACCCCAGAGTCCATTACGGGACAGTACTTAAGCGGCAAGCGTCAGATCCTAGTTCCATCCGAACGTCGGAAGCCGACGGGATGGCTTAAAATTATTGGTGCCAAGGAGCATAACCTGAAGAATATTGATGTAGAA
>JAILCW010000123.1 GCA_024690265.1 Lachnospiraceae bacterium
GGTCGTCCACGTCGTATGGGATGGTTTGACTGTGTAGCATCTAAGTATGGCTGTCGTATGCAGGGAACTACCGATGTCGCATTTACCGTATTGGATGTTCTTGGATACTTGGATGAGATTCCTGTATGTGTAGGTTATGAAATCGATGGCGAAGTTACAACAGACTTCCCAGTTACTGCGAAACTTGAGAAGGCCAAGCCGGTTCTTAAGACACTTCCAGGATGGAAGACCGATATTCGTGGTATCAAGACCTATGAGGAGTTGCCAGAGAATTGCCGCAACTACATTGAGTTTATTGAGGAGCAGATTGGATTCCCTATTACAATGGTTTCCAATGGTCCTGGACGAGAGGATATTATTTATCGTAAGTCTTCTCTTGCGTAATGAGATGGAATCCCAAATCATGTTTTCATGGTTTGGGATTTTTTTGTTTACGTTCACAACTTTTTCACATGTAATGACTAGAATAAAAAAAGTTTGATAAAAAAACTAGGAGGGAAAAGACGTGGTTGAGGTTTCAAATCTAACCAAACGGTATGGCAAGAAAACTGCCATAGAAAATATTAGCTTTACCGTCAAGCCAGGGCATATTTATGGATTCCTTGGGCCCAATGGAGCAGGTAAGTCTACAACAATGAATATTATGACTGGATATTTAGCACCTACCAGTGGTACTGTTACGGTCAATGGCTACGACATTTTTAAGGATGCAGTAAAGGCAAAGAAGGAGATTGGTTATCTTCCGGAAATGCCACCGGTATATATGGATATGACTGTTCAGGAATATTTGCGTTTTGTAGCAGAACTTAAAGGCATTCCGAAAAAACAGCGGTCAGATGAAATCATTGACGTATTAGAACGGACACAGACCGCAGATGTATGTGATAAATTGATTCGTAATCTGTCTAAGGGTTATCGTCAGCGTGTAGGCTTAGCACAGGCTTTGATTGGTAATCCGGAAGTTATTATTCTGGATGAACCGACGGTGGGATTAGATCCGAAGCAGATTGCAGAAGTTCGTGATTTGATTCGTTCCTTGAAGGAGAATCATGCGGTTATCCTAAGCTCACACATTTTATCTGAGATTAGTGAAGTGTGTGATCAGGTATTTATTATTTCCCAAGGCAAGCTGGTGCTGGGAGATTCCCTGCAACATATCGAAGCTACCGGAGAATCCTTGGAGGAAGTATTCTTATCCATGACTGAGGATACTTATGCTAAGGAATCCGATATTGATGAGGATGCAGATATGGAGGATACAGAGGAGGAAAAAGTCGATGATAGCGATTTGTAAACGTGAATTTCAATCTCTGTTTCACAATGTGACGGGTTGGATATTCTTTGGCGTAACCATGTTCTTTTATGGTCTTTATTTTAACCTGAATCAGTTGCGCCAGGGCTATGGTAATATTTCATATACCTTAAGCGGTATTATGTTTATCTTCCTTATTACTGCGCCGATTCTGACCATGCGTATATTTGCGGAAGAACGTAGAAGCAAGACCGATCAGTTGGTTATGACAGCTCCGATTTCTACGATCAAGATTGTTCTGGGTAAGTATTTGGCTCTGGTTGCTGCATTTACCATTTGTGTTGCATTGATGGCGTTGTCACCAATCTTACTTTCCTTCTTTGGAGAGGTTCCGTGGGTGTCTTCCTACGTGGCTTTGTTGGGATTCTATTTGTATGGATTGGTTTGTTTAGCAATTGGCATGTGGGCGTCTTCCTTAACAGAGAACCAGATTATTGCTGCAGTATTATCCTTTGTGCTGTTGTTCCTTGGCTATGTTATGACCAATCTGACCAATATGATTTCACAGACCGGAAACCTTTTAACAAAGGTTTTGAATTGTTATGACATTTACACTCCGTTACAGGATTTCCTGGGTGGTAATCTGAACCTTGTGAATGTGACATACTATGTGTCTTTGGTGGTTTTGTGTATCTTTTTGACTTATGAAGGCATTCAGAAGCGACGTTGGAGCGTTAGCTCTCGCAAGATTACATTTTCTGTATTTAGTGGCGTTACCTTTGTCGTTGGGCTTGTTGTGATTGTTCTGTTGAATGCTGGTGTTCGCGCGATTCCAAGTACTTATACAGCTTTGGATTTTACAGAGCAGCAATTGTATTCCTTGACGGATACCACCAAGGATTATTTGAAGACTTTGAATCAGGATGTGACTTTGTATTATTACAACACCAAGTCTGCGGCAGATGCCACGGTTTCGAAGTTATTAACCAATTATAAGACCGCGAGCAAGCATATTACGGTGAAGTATATCAATCCTACCAACAATCCGGATTTTGGTAAGCAGTTCAATGAGGATTCCATTGCGTCGGATAGTGTTGTAGTTGCGAGTGAATCTGCTCATAAGGTTTTGACTTATTCTGATTTGTACGAACTCACGGTTGATTATAATTCTTACAACTATGTGCCAACCGGATTTGATGGTGAAGGGAAGCTTACGGCTGCTATCAACTATGTTACCTCAGAAAAGCGTCCGGTAATCTATACACTATCCGGACACAACGAGTCTACATTTGCCGGTGGGTTTGCAGAGGCTGCAGAGAAAGCTAATATCAAGTTGGAAACACTTAACTTCCTTGCTGCTGACGGCGTACCGGAGGATGCAGAGGCAGTGATTATTCATGCACCGCAGATGGATTTGACTGCAGATGATGTGACGAAGCTTCGCGCTTATTTAGAAAAGGGTGGTACATTGATTACTACCTTGAATTTTCAAACCATTGATTCTATGAACAATCTCAAAGATTTGTTGAATGATTATGCGGTTACCGTGAAGAATGGTATGGTTGTTGAGCAGGGTGAGTCCTCTTATTATCAGAGCCCTTACTATTTGCTTCCTACAGTTAGCGATGCTGCAGTCAATGGTACGCTTGCAGGAAGCTTATCTGTATTTGTTCCTTATTCTTTAGGCCTCTCTTATGAGGAGAATGAGAATTATACCTATACACCGCTGATGACCACATCGGAGTATGCCTTCCTTTCCGAGGCAAAGGAACCTAGCGACACGATTGCGCCAAAGGATACAGATGAAGTTGGCCCATTTACCATTGCATTAAATGCAACAGCAGATAATGGTAGCAGCTTGTATCTTTACGGTTCTGCTTATACCTTTACCGATAGTGCGGATCAGATGGTTTCAGGTCGTAACAGTATGTTGTTTGGCCAATTGTTGACCACCGTTGCTGATGTGGACGCAGACAGCAGTATTGTTGTTCCGGTGAAGTCCTTTGATAAGCCGACACTGACGGTGACAGAGTATGCGATTCGTATGTATGGATGGTTGTGGTGTATCATTATCCCGGCCGGTTCTATAGTTGCGGGCATTGCGATTTGGGCATTACGCCGTAGAAAATAAAAGAAAAGACGACAGAGAAGACTTAGTCCTCTTTGTCGTCTTTTTTGGCAATTCGAAGGAAAATTCCTATAACCCATAACATCACCGGGATGACGATGGTGGCTGCAACGGAAGCTGCGAGCAGGGTATAGGTCTTGGGATTATCGATGATGGCAAAAATAACAGTGGATACATACATTGCCACCAACAGAACGATTCCTACGATTGCGAAAATCTGCTTAAATTTCTGCATGATTTGCACCTCGTTCCTTTATTCTTTTTTATCCTAGAGAATACAAGAAATCTTGTCAATAGATAGAGGATAATGTTATAATTGACCTCGTGTTTAATGCATTTTTGTGGCGATTTTTCGACCACGGAGATATAGAAGGAGAATGAGTTATGGCATTATTAGACGAGTGGAAAAAGATTGCCTACGATCGCAATTTAGATCGAGGCGCATTGGAGCATTTTTGGAATGATTATTTTCTCAAAGAGAAGAGCATTTACGAGAAGTTGCTTGCTGACCCGAACATCGCAGTTAAGGGAAGCGTTAAGGAGTTAGCTGAGAAGTATGGCATTACCACACTTGAGATGGCTGGTTTCTTGGATGGCATTAATGATTCTTTGGTTGAGGAGAACCCAATCGAGACTATGGATGAGGATACTGAGGTTTCTCTTGTATTTGACAAGGAGAAGCTCTACAAGAACATGGTAGATGCTCGTGCAGATTGGTTATATAACCTTCCACAGTGGGAGAAGATCTTTGATGAGGCTAAGCGTAAGGAGTTATTCCTTGAGCAGCGCAAGTCCGGAACTATCCATGTAGAGAAGAAGGTCGGACGTAACGATCCATGCCCATGTGGTAGTGGTAAAAAGTACAAATATTGCTGCGGCAAGAAGTAATTTTTCGTTACATTACAAATTGATTTTATAAGCGTTTGCGTTTATATTTAACACATAACACGTTGAGAAGAACAGTAAGCTTGTTAGAAGTCTTCCAGAGAGTTTTACATTTGCTGAGAGTAAGACAGACCGATGCATGCCGAACACCATCTTTGAGTGGCTCTTAATCGAGTCCGGTGACTCCGTTATCGTCATAATGAGTGATCCCGTTTTGGGGTAAGCAGGGTGGAACCGCGAATTTATTCGTCCCATGCATGAAGCTAGAGCTTTTTGCGTGGGACTTTTTAGTTTTACGCGAGAGCCGAATCACTTATTTTTTTTAGGAGGTACCTAATATGAAAATCACATTAAAAGACGGATCTAGCAAAGAATATGCTTCTTCCATGTCTATCATTGATATCGCTTCTGATATCAGCGAGGGATTGGCACGTGTGGCTTGTGCCGGAGAAGTAAACGGTGAAGTGAAGGACTTACGTACGGTTATCACCGAAGATTGCAATTTAAACATTTTAACAGCCAATGATCCAGAGGGACTTCGTGTGTTACGTCATACCACATCCCATGTGTTGGCACAGGCTGTTAAGAACTTATTCCCAGAGGCAAAGCTTGCTATTGGACCAGCGATTGACGAGGGATTTTACTATGACTTTGATTGCCAGTCCTTTACCAGAGATGATTTGGATGCTATCGAAGCAGAGATGAAGAAGATCATTAAGGCCGGAGCTGAACTTCGTTACTTTGAGCTTCCTCGTGCAGAGGCAATCCAGTTAATGAAGGATCGCAATGAACCATACAAGGTAGAATTGATTGAGGATCTTCCAGAGGATGCTACCATCAGCTTCTACGAGCAGGGTGATGGATTTGTTGATTTGTGTGCGGGCCCACACATCATGAAGATTAACAAGAACATGATGAAGGCATTCAAATTGATTTCTTCTTCCGGAGCTTACTGGAGAGGTGATGAGCACAATGCAATGTTGACTCGTATCTATGGTACTGCATTCCCATCTAAGGATGAGCTTAATGTCTATCTCGAGGAGTTGGCAGAGCGTAAGAATCGTGACCACAACAAGCTCGGTCGTGAGATGGATATCTTTACTACTGTTGATGTTATTGGTCAGGGACTTCCACTTTTCATGCCTAAGGGTACCAAGATTATTCAGAAGTTACAGCGTTGGATTGAGGACCTTGAGGATTATGAGTGGGGCTATGTTCGTACCCGTACTCCTTACATGGCTAAGTCCACTTTGTATAAGATTTCCGATCACTGGTATCACTACAAAGATGGTATGTTTACCATGAATGAGATTGCTTTGGATAAGGAAGAAGAGGAGCGTCAGAGCGGACGTGTTGTTCGCGGTATCGAGGATCTTGCTTCTTTGGAGCAGGATGCAGACAGCGATGTATATGCACTTCGTCCGATGACTTGCCCATTTCAGTATTTCGTATACAAGGCTAGGCCAAAGAGCTATCGTGATCTCCCATATCGTATGGGTGAGACCTCTACGTTGTTCCGTAATGAGGACTCTGGTGAGATGCACGGACTTACTCGTGTACGTCAGTTTACTATTTCCGAGGGACATTTGGTATGTACACCGGAGCAGGTAGATGAAGAGTTCAAGAACTGCGTTAAGCTTGCTAAGCATTGCTTGACAACCCTTGGTCTTGAGAACGATGTAACCTATCGTATGTCTAAGTGGGATCCGGAGAATGCAGATCATTATCTTGGAACTGCTGAGGACTGGGATCGTGTTCAGAACGCTATGCGTCAGATTTTGGATGAAATCGGTTTAGAGTATACTGAGGTTGCCGGTGAGGCTGCTTTCTATGGCCCTAAGCTTGATATCCAGGCGAAGAATGTATACGGCAAAGAAGATACCATGATTACCATTCAGTTGGATATGTTCTTGGCTGAGCGCTACGACATGAGCTATACCGACAAGGATGGACAGAAGAAGCGTCCATACATCATTCATAGAACTTCTATGGGATGTTATGAGCGTACTCTTGCTTGGTTGATCGAGAAGTATGCCGGCAAGCTTCCTACCTGGTTATGCCCAGAGCAGGTTCGTATCCTTCCAATCTCCGAGAAGTATTTCGACTATGCAGACAAGGTATTTGCAGAGCTTCGTAAGGCTGGTGTTGATGTACAGGTTGATCGCCGTTCTGAGAAGATTGGATACAAGATTCGTGAGGCTCGTAACGAGAAGGTTCCTTACATGCTAATCGTAGGCGAGAAGGAGCAGGAAGACGGTACTGTATCTATGCGTAGCCGTTACGATGGAGATGCAGGTGCTGTTGCACTTGATAAGTTCGTTGCAGATATTACCGAGGAGATTCGTACCAAGGCAATCCGCAAGGAATATGTTGAAGAAAAAGCAGAGTAGTTAAGAGTATTTTATGAAGAAAAGATTATTATCCATATTGGTTGCGGCAACCATGGTTTGTTCCATGGCTGCCTGCCAAACCAAAGAGGAAGAGGTAAAGGAAGAACTTCCTTCTGCCGAAGAGGTTTCCGATTACGCCCAGCTTTCCGTGAAGCAGTTGGAAGTCCGTACCTATGAGAATGATAGCCAAGCGGCCTACTATTTAGGCCTGTTTTATGATTATGGGTATCAGGATGTAACACAGAACTTTGCGAAAGCACTGGATTGGTATCAAAAAGCTGTGGAGCTTGGTGATGCCCGCGGAAATGTTGGACTTGGATACCTTTATTTAAACGGTTGCGGTGTCGAGGCAGATTATGACATGGCAGCTGAGTATTTCGAAACAGCCATTGATGAAGGGTTATCTGACGGATACGTGGGATTGGCCCGCATTGGCTTACAGGAGTATGAGAATTCCTTAGGCGTTTATGTATTGGATGCATGGGACGATTTGGAGAATTCTTTATATTTAGAGAGTCATTCCATTCTTCCTGAGAAAGAGACGGAAGAATCTGTGGAGAAGTCTACGGCGACTGATGCAGAGCAGACGCCGGAGGAAACAGATTCCGCTCCATCGGTATCCGTTAAGGATTCACCGGAGTATATGGCTTTGTCAGAGCGGATTTTAGAAGGGAATGACACCTATGGCGAGCGTATTTATTCCAACCTCAAGGAAGCGAACAACATGGGGAATCTGGATGCTCTATATTATATGGGGTATATTCAGGAACATGGAATCGGCTGTGAGCGTGACATAGAAGCGGCCATCGTAGATTACAAGGCAGTTGCTTCTAATACCAGCACGAATATTTGGGATCAATATGCGATCAATAGTGCACATACCCGTTTGGGCATTCTCTATATGGGTGGTAAGTGGACGACCACTGATGAGGATGCGGCATTCAATCATTTCTTAGCGGCAGCTGAGAATGGATATGCCATGGCGGAATACTACATGGGTATTCTCTATCAGATGGGACTTGGCACAGACAAGGATTATGAAACTGCATTGTCCTGGTTTGAGCAGGCGGCGGAACAAGACTATGCCCCTGCAATTTGTCAGTTGGGATATATTTACTTCAATGGTATTGGAGTAGAGACGAATTTGGAGCAGGCGGTTTATTACCAAAAGCTAGCCGCAGCCCAGGGATATGTTCCTGCACAGATTAATCTGGGATACATGTATGAAAATGGATATGGCGTTGACCAAAATCTCGAGACAGCATTGGCTTATTACAAACTTGCGGAAGCCTCCGATTATGAAGGCGTTCCGGAAGCAATCGCCAGAGTAGAATTACTCTTGAAGGATATGTAATGAAAAGATGGAGATGGGTACCTTGGGTACTGATGGTTTCAATTGCGCTCTGTGGTTGTCAAGAAGAGACTTCGGATGCGACGGTTTCATTGGTGGATGAGACGACAAATGAAGTTCATATTGTAGATATGCAGAAAGAGTTTTCTGAGATTCTTGATGGGGCCACGGCCGAGTTTATTGGTCATCATCCCATTGATGAGGCTTTTCTTAGCTGGTATACCAATATCTATGGCATATCGGCCCTCGAGTCTTTGATATCTGCTCATTCCTACAATGATCCGGAGGCTTGGTACAATTCCTGTGGAAACAGCATTCACGTGCTGTGGTATCAGTATTGTAAGGCAACCGGATTGCAGTATTATGACTTTGCCAATATTTACGAGCCTACCACCAAGCAACAGGATGCGGTGACTTTTACCTTTACCGGCGATGTGAGCTTGGCGGAGGGGGTCGCTACCAGGAACTTCATGGATCGTCAGGAACATGGATTAGTGGATTGTTTTTCTGATGATTTATTGGATAAGATGCAGAGTAGTGATGTGCTGGTGGTGAATAACGAGTTCGCTTTTACCAATCGTGGAGAGCCCTTGATTGGTAAGACTTTTACCTTCCGTGCTGATCCGAGTTTGGTTAAGGAACTCACCGCAATTGGTACAGATGTAGTGACTCTTGGTAATAATCATGTATGGGATTATGGAGAGATTGGTATGCGTGATACCATATCAACTTTCCGTGATAATAATATTCCTTTCATTGGAGCAGGAAATAATCTTGAAGAAGCCAAGAAAATCATCTACTATGTAGCTGGTGGACGCAAGATTGCTTTAGTCGATGCGACACAGATTGAACGTAATTATGACTATACCAAGGAAGCGACGGATCTTCGTGCCGGTGTTTTAAAATGCTTGCATCCGGAGCTTTTCTGCGAAGTGATTTCTAAGGCCAAGCGGAATGCGGATTATGTCATAGCAATTGTTCATTGGGGCACCGAAGGCAATGCAATGTATGGTCAGGATCAGATTCATCTGGCCCATGCCTTTACCAATGCAGGCGCTGATGTCATCATTGGTGGTCATACACATTGCTTACAGGGTATTGAATTTGTAGACGATGTTCCTGTATATTACAGTTTGGGTAATTTTTGGTTCTCTACAACGAGCAATATGCCCCCGACACATGATACAGGATTGGCAGATGTTACCATTTATTCCGATGGCAACATGGAATTCCGTTTTGTACCCTGTGAATTTTCACTTGGTGTAACGTCGTTGATTTCCGATAAGTCCGGGAGCAACGCTTTATACAAATATATCGAAAGTATTTCGACGACCATCAAGATTTCTGAGGATGGTGTTGTAACTAAGAAATGACAATACAATATGGAGGATTTCAAATGAGTAAGAAACCTGTTGTTTTAATGATTTTGGATGGCTTCGGATTAAATGATAATCATGAAGCAAATGCAGTTTACGCTGCTAAGACCCCAAATATTGATCGTTTAATGGCTGAATGTCCATGGCAGAAGGGCTATGCAAGTGGCCTTGCTGTAGGCCTTCCGGATGGTCAGATGGGTAACTCTGAAGTTGGTCATATGAATATGGGCGCTGGCCGTATTGTATACCAGGAGTTGACTCGTATCACCAAGGAAATCAAAGATGGCGATTTCTTTGAGAATGAAGCATTAAAGTCTGCATTCGAGAATGCTAAGAAGAATAATTCTTCTGTTCATATGTATGGTTTGGTTTCTGATGGTGGTGTACATAGTCATAATACCCACATTTACGGTTTACTTGAGATGGCAAAGCGTATGGGCGTAGACAAGGTTTATGTACATGCGTTCTTAGATGGTCGCGATACCGCTCCAACAAGCGGTCTTGGATTTGTTAAAGAGTTAGAGTCCAAGATGGCTGAGCTTGGCGTTGGTAAGGTTGCTTCCTTAAGTGGACGTTTCTACGCTATGGATCGTGATAATCGTTGGGATCGTGTAGAAAAGGCATATCGTAACCTGACTGAGGGTAACGGTGTTGCTGCAACCAGCGCTACCGAAGCATTACAGGCTTCCTATGATCAGGATGTAACCGATGAGTTCGTTCTTCCTACTACTATTATGGAAGATGGTAAGCCGGTAGCTACTATCCAGGATGGAGATTCTGTAATCTGCTTTAACTTCCGTCCAGACCGTGCACGTGAGATTACACGTACCTTCTGTATGGATGAGTTTGATGGATTTGACCGTGGGGCACGTAAGAATGTGACCTATGTTTGCTTTACCGAGTATGATGTAACTATTCCAAATAAGGACGTTGCATTCAAGAAGGTTGAGCTTAAGAACACCTTTGGTGAGTTCCTTGCAGCTAACGGCAAGACTCAGGCTCGTATTGCAGAGACTGAGAAGTATGCACATGTTACATTCTTCTTCAATGGTGGTGTTGAGGAGCCAAATCTTAACGAGAATCGCATCCTTGTTAACTCTCCGAAGGTTGCTACCTATGATTTGCAGCCTGAGATGAGTGCTCCGGAAGTTTGTGATAAGTTATGTGATGCTATTACATCTGATCAGTATGATGTGATTGTAATCAACTTTGCGAACCCAGACATGGTTGGTCATACCGGTATTATCGAGGCAGCTGTTAAGGCGGTTGAGACTGTTGATACCTGTGTTGGACGTGCTGTTGAAGCTCTTAAGAGTGTTGATGGTGTTATGTTTATTTGTGCAGATCATGGTAACTGCGAGCAGATGGTAGATTACGAGACCGGTGCACCTTGGACCGCTCATACTACCAATCCAGTTCCATTTATTCTTGTTAATGCAGATCCTTCTTACGGCCTTGCGGAGGGTGGTAAGTTGTGCGATATCATTCCTACTTTGATTGAGCTTATGGGTATGGAGCAGCCTGCGGAGATGACTGGTCATTCCCTTTTGATCAAAAAATAATGTGGTAAATAACTGCCGGAGGTTCTGATGGATCCCCGGCAGTTGTTATGTCTCTTTTTGAGACGATATAAAGTATTGTAAAATGAAAGGAAAGAAAGAGCGATGAGTGAGTTGAAACCAATGAAGGAAGGCAAAGTACGTGAGGTCTATGATAATGGAGATAGCATTATCATGGTTGCAACAGATCGTATTTCTGCATTCGATGTTATCCTGAAGAACAAGGTGACACATAAGGGTGCTATTTTGACCCAGATGTCCAAGTTCTGGTTTGATTTTACCAAGGATATCCTTCCAAATCATATGATTTCGATTGATACGGCAGATATGCCGGAATTCTTCCGTAAGGAGGAATATGCGGGTAAGAGCATGATGTGCAAGAAGTTAGAGATGCTTCCAATCGAGTGCATTGTCCGTGGATATATTACCGGAAGCGGTTGGGAAAGTTACCAGAAGAGTGGCATGGTTTGCGGAATTACCTTGCCGGAGGGACTGGTAGAGTCTGATCAGTTACCGGAACCTATTTATACTCCTACCACCAAGGCTGAGATTGGCTTGCATGATGAGCATATTACTTTTGAGGATTCTGTAGAAATCCTTGAAAAGTTGTATCCGGGACGTGGTGAAGAGTTGGCTACAACCATTCGTGATTGCACCATCGCTTTATATAAGAAATGTGCAAATTATGCACGCGAGCGAGGTATTATTATCGCTGATACCAAGTTTGAGTTTGGATTGGATGAGAATGGTCAGGTGGTATTGGGAGATGAGATGTTGACTCCTGATAGTTCTAGATTCTGGCCGGTAGCGTCCTACAAGCCGGGACAGGGTCAGCCTTCCTTCGATAAACAATTTGTTCGCGATTGGCTCAAGGCACATCCGGAAAGTGACTATTTATTGCCGGATGATGTAATTGCCAAGACCATTGAAAAGTATGAAGAAGCTTTCGAGCTTTTGACCGGCAACAAATTTCAGGGTTAATCGAAGGAGAAGTTTTATATGAAAGATGTACTTCGTGAAGATGTACTACATGATGCCTGTGGCGTCTTTGGTATCTATGATTTTGATGGCAAAGATGTAGCATCATCCATTTATTATGGCCTATTTGCGTTACAGCATCGAGGCCAGGAAAGTGCCGGAATCGCAGTTAGTGATACGGAAGGCCCGAAGGGCAAGGTGGATTATCACAAAGGCATGGGACTTGTAAATGAGGCTTTTGATGGCGAAATTCTTGCCAAGCTTCATGGTAATATTGGCGTTGGACACGTTCGTTACTCCACAGCAGGAGAGTCTTCCATTGCCAATGCACAGCCGTTGGTATTGAATTATATTAAGGGTACTCTTGCCCTTGCTCATAACGGCAATTTGATCAATGCTAATGAACTGCGTGATGAGTTGTCTCGTACCGGTGCGATTTTCCAAACAACCATTGATTCTGAGACTATCGCTTACTACATCGCCAGAGAACGTTTGGAATCAGCTACCGTTGAGGAGGCTGTTATGCGTGCGTGCCGCCGCCTAAAGGGTGCTTATTCCTTGGTTATTATGAGTCCTCGTAAGCTTATTGCAGCCCGTGATCCTTATGGATTTAAGCCACTTTGCATCGGTAAGCGTGATAATGCCTATGTGTTTGCATCTGAGACCTGCGCCCTTACCACCATTGGGGCTGAGTTCGTTCGTGATGTCCGTCCGGGTGAGGTGGTTACCATTTCTCCGGAATATGGTATTCAGTCCAATCTGGATAACTGTATTGATAAGGCCAAGGAAGCTCGTTGTATTTTTGAGTATATTTATTTTGCCAGACCGGATAGCTATATAGATGGAGTTAGCGTATATGAATCTCGTATCAAGGCGGGTAAGTTCTTGTGGGAGGATAGCCCGGTGGAAGCTGACCTTGTAACTGGCGTACCGGAATCCGGCAATGCGGCAGCTCTTGGATTCTCCCTGGCATCCGGTATCCCTTATGGGACTGCATTTGTTAAAAATACCTATGTTGGACGAACCTTTATTAAGCCGAAGCAGAACAGCCGTGAGTCTTCTGTTCAGGTCAAGCTGAATGTACTCAAGGAAAATGTTGCCGGCAAGCGAGTAGTAATGATTGATGATTCCATCGTTCGAGGAACCACTTCAGATCGTATTGTTGGTATGCTTAAGGCGGCAGGTGCTAAGGAAGTTCATGTACGTATTTCCAGCCCGCCATTCTTATGGCCTTGCTACTTTGGTATAGACGTTCCTGCGAGAGAGCAGTTGATTGCCTACCAAAAGTCAGTAGACGAAATTCGTCAGATTATAGGAGCGGACAGCCTTGCTTATTTACGCAAGGAGCGTCTGTTAGAAATGTCCGAAGGACTTCCGATTTGTACCGGATGTTTTGATGGACAATATCCGATGAATCCACCGGAACAAGATATCCGGGGAGAATATGAGAAGTAAGAGTTGAAGGAGACAAATATGGAAACCAATCGTTATATCAGCCCATTGTCAGAGCGCTATGCAAGTAAAGAGATGCAGTACATCTTTTCACAGGATATGAAGTTTAGAACTTGGAGAAAGTTATGGATTGCCCTTGCAGAGACAGAAATGGAGCTTGGACTGAATGAAGATGGCAAGCCAGTTATTACGCAGGAAATGATTGATGAGCTGAAGGCCCACGCGGAAGATATCAATTATGATGTTGCCCGAGAGCGTGAGAAGCAGGTTCGTCATGATGTAATGAGCCATGTATATGCATATGGACAGCAGTGCCCAAAGGCTGCAGGTATTATTCATTTGGGTGCTACATCCTGCTATGTTGGTGATAACACTGACGTTATTATTATGCGTGAAGGTTTACAATTGATTCGCAAGAAGCTTGTAAATGTTATCTATGAGCTGTCTAAGTTTGCGGATGCCAACAAGGATTTGCCTACTTTGGCGTTTACCCATTTTCAGCCGGCACAGCCTACCACAGTAGGCAAACGTGCTACTCTTTGGTGCAATGAGTTTATGATGGATTTAGAGGACTTAGATTATGTCCTTTCTACTTTGAAGCTTCTTGGATCTAAGGGTACCACCGGTACACAGGCAAGTTTCCGCGAGCTTTTTAATGATGACAATGAGACCATTGACAAGATTGATCCACTGATTGCCAAGAAGATGGGCTTTGATGGATGTGTTCCGGTGTCCGGACAGACCTATTCTCGTAAGATGGATACCAGAGTTTGCAACATCCTTGCAGGTATTGCAGCCAGTGCGCACAAGATGAGTAATGATATTCGTTTGTTACAGCATCTGAAGGAAGTGGAAGAACCCTTTGAGAAGAATCAGATTGGATCTTCTGCTATGGCTTACAAGCGTAATCCAATGCGTAGTGAGCGTATTGCATCCTTATCCCGTTATGTGATGATTGATGCATTGAATCCAGCAATCACTTCTGCAACACAGTGGTTTGAGCGTACCTTGGATGATTCGGCCAATAAGCGTTTATCTGTTGCAGAAGGATTCCTTGCTACTGATGGTGTATTGGACCTTTGCCTCAACGTTGTGGATGGATTGGTTGTTTATCCTAAGGTTATTGAGAAGCGTCTTCGTAGTGAACTCCCATTTATGGCAACTGAGAACATTATGATGGATGCTGTAAAGCTTGGCGGTAACCGTCAGGAATTGCATGAGCGTATTCGTCAGCTTTCCATGGAAGCAGGCAAGAATGTTAAGGTAGAAGGCAAGGAGAACAACCTTTTAGAACTTATTGCAGAGGATGATACCTTCCCGGTAGGAATGGCAGAGCTGGAAGAGTCTATGATTCCTTCTAAGTATGTTGGACGTAGTGTATATCAGGTGGAGAAGTACTTATCCGAAGTAGTTCAGCCGGTATTGGACGCCAACAAGGACTTACTAGGAATGACTGCTGAAATTAACGTTTAAGATTGTATGGAAGGGAGTACAATCTGTACTCCCTCTTTTTTACTTTAAAGCATTGCATTTTTGCTGAAATCTCGTATAATCTTCACTAGAAACAGCATATTGTTTTCAATGGCGAAAAGAATTAGGCTTAGGGCGCATGCTCTGGGTTTAGTTCTTTTTTTACAAATGAAAGGAGAAAAAGAAAGAGATGGCATTAACAAATGAATACTTAAAGGGTGTCTACGACGGATTAGTAGAGCGCAACGGTGAGCAGAAGGAGTTCCTTCAGGCTGTATATGAGGTACTTGAGTCCTTACAGCCGGTAGTAGAGCAGAATCCACGTCTTCAGGAAGAGGGCATCATCGAGCGTATTGTTGAGCCGGAGCGTACCATTATGTTCCGTGTATCTTGGGTAGATGATCAGGGCAAGGTTCAGGTGAACCGTGGTTACAGAGTACAGTTCAATTCTGCAATTGGACCTTACAAGGGAGGCCTTCGTCTTCATCCATCTGTTAACCTTTCTGTTATTAAGTTCTTGGGATTTGAGCAGATCTTCAAGAATTCTTTGACCACACTTCCAATTGGTGGTGGTAAGGGTGGTTCCGACTTTGACCCTAAGGGCAAGTCTGATCGTGAGATTATGAGATTCTGTCAGGCATTTATGACAGAACTTGCTAAGCACATTGGTGCTGATACAGACGTTCCTGCCGGTGACATCGGTGTAGGCGGACGTGAGATTGGTTATATGTATGGACAGTACAAGAGACTTCGTAATGAGTTCACCGGTGTATTGACCGGTAAGGGCCTTACTTATGGTGGCTCTCTTGCTCGTACAGAGGCTACCGGTTATGGTGTATGCTACTTTACTCAGGAGATGTTAAAGGTTGCTAAGAACACTTCTTTCGAAGGCAAGACCGTAGCTGTATCCGGTGCTGGTAACGTAGCTATCTATGCTATCCAGAAGGCACAGAGCCTTGGTGCTAAGGTTGTTACCTGCTCTGATTCTACCGGTTGGATTTATGATCCAGAAGGAATCGATGTTGAGCTTCTTCGTGAAGTTAAGGAAGTTAAGCGTGCACGTTTGACTGAGTACGCTGCAGCTCGTAAGTCTGCTGAGTATCATGAGAAGAAGGCAAGAGAGCATGGTGTATGGCAGTACAAGGTAGATATCGCTCTTCCTTGCGCAACCCAGAACGAGTTGAACGAAGAAGATGCTAAGATGTTAATTGCTAATGGCGTTCTTGCTGTATCAGAGGGTGCTAACATGCCTTCTACTCCAGAAGCAGTTACTGCTTTCTTGGAGGCAGGCGTTCTCTTTGGACCTGCTAAGGCTGCAAATGCCGGCGGTGTTGCTACTTCTGCATTGGAGATGAGCCAAAACTCTGAGAGACTTCACTGGAGCTTTGAAGAAGTTGATTCTAAATTAAAGGGCATCATGGAGGGAATCTTCCATGCATGTGATGATGCTTCCAAGAAGTACGGCATGGAAGGCAACTACGTAGCTGGTGCTAATATCGCTGGTTTTGAGAAGGTTGCTGAGGCCATGATCGCTCAGGGTGTTGTATAGCTTAGGGTAAAAAATGAAGACAAAAGCCTTGAAAACACAGTGTTTTCAAGGCTTTTTCTATGTTTGTATAAATTGTATGAAATGTCTGATAAGATAAGATAAAAGGGCTTAAAACGAGGTCGAAAGTAACAAAAAGGAAACGCATGAGTAACACACAAGATACAAACACAAATTTCTTAGAATTGTAATATTGACGATGAAGCGACATAATAGGTGTTATGAAACTTAAAGAATATTTGAAATTGCAAGGAATTACGGTGTATCACCTGGCAAAAGCCATTGAAATGCCACGTACTACACTTGAAGATATAGTGAATGAGAGAGTATGGTTAAGCGAATGCAAATATAGTACGTTAAATAAAATTGCTTTGTATTTGGAGATATCTGTTTCAGATCTGGTGGAAGTAGGTGGGATAGTAAACTATCCGGAAGAAATCAAAACGAAGAAACGATTAGCAAAGAATAATCAAAGCGGGCAAACAGGAGTGTGTTACAAGGCTTTAAGAGGCGAATACAGCGCCTATATTAAGATGTGGGGGAGAAATATTGAGCTAGGCTGTTTTAAGACCCAAGAAGAGGCTGTGGCAGCTCGTAAAGCAGCGGAAAAGCTCAAGGTTTTCTCTCTTAAATATCACATTGACTAAAAGTATAAAAATTGAGATAAACAAATTACCGGCCGTCATTCAAAGACGGTCGGCAATTTGTTTATCTCGGCCAAGAGCTGTTCAAGCGTTTTCTCGGTATATACATCTCTGGTAACATCACTATTACCACCGATTTTAAATGCGGTACCTGCAGCATTAGCAATCGAATGGCCCATAATGATTTTTCTGCAGATTTCATTCATGGAAACCTGATCCGCGAGAGATGCAAAAGTATACCTGGTATCATGTGGAGCATGGCTCATTCTCATTCGCTGCATACAGGTATTAAAATTCGAATTATGATAAACAGCGAGAGTGTAGTGTTTTCCATATTTGTTTACAACGAGATATTCGCGGTTTTCTGCCAACCTGCGCTCGATTAATGGAACAATAGCTTCGTGAATCGGAATGATGCGGTTCTTGCCCGCTTCAGTTTTCATTCCGCCTATCATATATCTATCTTCTAAATGTACATTCTCTGTTTTGATCTCTAAAAGCTCTGATGGTCTTACTCCCGTATAAATGTATATAAGAACAATATCTACATTATTAACTACGCCAAGAGCGTCCCATAAGGCTTTTACTTCATTATCCGTAAACCTGGTATGAATTGGAGTTCCGTTCTTCTGACCCTCGAAAACAAGATGCTGCGTAATATCTTTTTCAAGATATTCATTCATAATGGCATATTGCCACATTCCACGTACAATAGCTCTCATGTTGCCAACAGTAGTCTCGGATTTATGGCTTTGCATATTGATACAATCCTGTAGCTCCTGCATCCTGATTGAAATGATTTTTTTATCATGAATCGGTGCGTACTTATCAAATGCTATGTAGTAGTTTTTCCAGGTGCTTTTAGTGGGATTGTTCTTTAAGCTCTTACGATATCTTTCCCATTTATAAAAAAGTTCAGCGAAAGTTGGAATGTCTGTATATTTCTGATGTTCTGGTACAACAGCTCCATTGTTGTATTCGGCCAGAAACTCTAAAGCATGACGCTTATCTGCAAAATAAGCAATACATTTCTGTTTTCTTTCCGGGATTTCCCCAGAAGTATCTATATAAGAAACTCTGACAGCATATGGCCTTCTCCGGTTGCCGGAGAGCTTTACTATACCGCCATATCCATTAGGCAATCTCATGATTTTGGCTTTCCTTTCGAAAAATTGTAGATTTTTGCATTACCATCTTTGATAGGGCAGTAGGTTTTAACCATATGTGGTAATAATTCGATGATTACGCCATTCTTGAGGCTTGCTTTTTTACCT
The DNA here is from genome assembly GCA_024690265.1 of Lachnospiraceae bacterium. Lineage (GTDB taxonomy): Bacteria > Bacillota > Clostridia > Lachnospirales > Lachnospiraceae > XBD2001. The sequence goes on from JAILCW010000123.1 coordinate 18,306, forward strand.
CTCTTTTTTCTTCTAATCGTTGTTCTTTAAGCAGTTCTTTCCCTCTTCCAATAAGGATATCCTTATTATCTACATCAAGCTCCTTGAAAATATCAACGATTTTCTTTTCGTCGGTTGTCAAATCGTTTTGACCATACTGGCTTTTGGCTAAAGATCTGTCTTTTTCAAAAAGAACATCCATGCTGATTGCGAAGAAATCCGCAAGAGCGATGCAACTCTCAAATCCCGGAAGTATTCTTCCGGTTTCCCAAGAACCAATAACACCGGGGCTAACGTTCATAGCATTGGCAAGTTCCCTTTGGGATAATTTGTTTTGTATTCTTAAATCTGCAATTATGTGAGCAATTTCCATATTTTTGTACCTCCTGCCAAAAGAAAATTACCACAAAAATAAGCGATTGACGCGAATTTAACACATAAACTCTAATATATAAGCATAATGCTTATTAAAGTGTTGACATGCTCACAAAAGTATGCAATAATGCTTACATATCAAAGCGAGCTTTTTTGGAGGTGAAATATATGAGCAAACGAAAGGATGCGAAAATCAAATTATCTGTGTTAAGAGAGTCAAGGGCTTTATCTCAAAGAGAACTTTCCAAAGAAACCGGTATTCCTGCAAGTACTATTGCAGCATATGAAACCGGAAATAGAAACCCGAAGTTAGAAAATGCTTTGATATTTGCCAGGTTTTTCGGCGTACCAGTTGAACAAATTCAGTATAAAAACATTTGAGATGTCAACACATCTCCGCACACGCTTTGAGTTATGAGGTGGCAAAATGGTTAGTGATTCAATTTCAATGGAAAGGGTAACAACAAAAGAAGCTGCTAAAGCACTTGGAATCGGAGTGGATTCACTTCAATTCTTAATGCAACAAGACAAGCTCCCTATTGGCTATGTTACCCAAAAACCAAATTCACCACGAAGAACATATTTTATTTTTCGTGAGAGCTTAGAAAACTATATAGAGGCTTTAAAGAACAATAAAATATCTTCTAATGCCATGGCAGAAAGAGTTGCTTCGGCGGGAAGGTGGGGCAAGTGAAAACATTTACGGATGAAAAAGAGAGAAGACTTTCCGCTTGGAAGGAAAATCTCAATCGAGAAATAGAAAAAATACAGGATGTTGAGAGTTTTGAATATTTAGCCCGTAAAGCCGGGGTGTTGGTTCAAAAAGAACAGCATGCAAGAGGTAACACGACATATCATGCGGTGTACACAGATCCGGACAATGAGGACCCAGGTGGCTAGTCATTATACAACTCAGAAATCTCTTTAACTGCTTTTGCAAATGATGCCTGTTTTTCAATAGAAAGGCCTTTATACCAATCAAGAAAATTGGAAACAATTCGTTGCTCATCTTGATTGTCGCGATATACATTATCTGAAACGCCGTATAAAAGCCAGTTGGCATCTATATTAAAAACAGTAAGCATTTTTTGAAAAGCGGACTTTGTAAGAGGTTTCTTACCGGCTTCCAATTGTGAAATATATGATTGAGATACATGAAGTTTTTGAGCAAATTGCTCTTGGGTAAGCATTTCATATGTTTCTCTAAAAGAAACAATGCGATTGATTACATTAGTCATTTCATCATCAGTTAATGTTTCAAGAATAGAAGCAGGTTTTTTCATAACAACATTACCTCTTTTTAACAAGGATTATATATCACGAATAGTTATACAACGTAAAAGAGGTCTTGTTCTTGCACAACAAGACCTCGCATGAGGATTTAAGCTTTGATGCTTTGCAAATTACAATTTAATCCAACCACAGATATTTTGTAGAGCGCAACCTCATTGCTTAATTAGTCTCAAGTTTCATTAAATATTAGCATGATTTGAAGATTTTTTCAAGTTAAACATACGGTTAGGAGAACACATTATGGGAAAGATAATTGCAGTTTTAAACGAAAAAGGCGGAGTGGCCAAAACAACAACAGTTAAAAACCTTTCCGTGGGATTGGCTGCGGAAGGCAAAAAAGTTTTAGCGGTGGACTTGGATCCATCCGCAAGTTTAACCACATCCCTGGGCTTTTTCAACTTAGGTAAAGACCAGGCTACCATCATGGATTTGTTTAAATTAGCGAAAGAGTGCGAAGACATTCCTGAAAGGATGGGTATTCTACATAGTGAAGAGGGGATTGATCTCATTCCTTCTATTAACTTGTTTCACGATTATGAATCGGTGCTTTTGAGTGCGATGCAAAAGGAAGTAGTTCTTCGCAGAATACTTTTCCCGCTTGTAGATAAATACGATTATATTTTCATTGATTGTCCTGCAGGACTGGGCATCTTTGTTACGAATGCTCTTTTTGCTGCTGATAGCATGATTATTCCGGTACAGCCTCAGTTCTTGGGAGCAAGCGCCATGATGAACTTATTTACTTATATAAATAAGGTACGTAAGTTAAACGGTACCGGCACAAAACCGGAGCTTATGGGAATTTTGTTTACCATGGTGCGCATGAATACCAGAAACGATGCCGGACTTATTAGCCACTTCAAAGAAGCCTATGAGGGCAAACAGAAGATTTTTGAAACATTTATACCAAACTCTGTTAGATTTTCCGAGTCTGATGGAGAAGGGCTGTCCATATACAAGTATGCTCCGAAGTCAGCATCTGCTTTCGTGTATGGTGATTTAGTACAAGAATTTTTAAGAATGGAGGCATAATACTATGGCGTCAAAAAATGTTTTTAACAACCTTAATTCTATAGATACATCGAGTTATCTTTTGGATCCATCCGTCGCAGAAGTGTTGGAAGAAGATAAATCAGTTAAAAAAAATCCGGATACAACTATTGAAATCAGTAAGCTGATTTCTTTTAAAGATCATCCGTTTCATGTCAACACGGAAGATGAATCATTTGCGCAGTTGGTAGATAGTATTTCAGAAAATGGTGTTATCTATCCAATTATTATCCGTCCCGTTATAGGAGAGAATGACAAATACGAAATTATTGCCGGTCATTGTCGTGTGGAAGCATGCAAGCAATTGGGCCTTGATACAATTCCTGCACGTATTCAGGACATGGATGATTTTTTGGCCACAATTATCATGACTCATACCAATATAAGCGGAAGAGATAAAATTTCTATCAGCGAAAAAGCAAAAGCTTATCGTATGTGCATGGACCAGGAACGCCACCAGGGAATCAATAAGGGAATGGAGACTGCAGAAGTTATTGGCGCAGGCAAGGATTCCACAAGACAAGTATATAGATATGTTCGTCTTTCTTATTTGATACCGGAATTCTCTGAAATTCTTGATAGCGGAAGAATGGCCATTCAGATTGCTGTTGAAATCGCTTATATAAGCGAAGAAGGACAGCGGGCCTTATATAAGTTTTGTCAGGAGTTTAAGCAATATCCAAGTCTTGACCAGGCAAAAGAACTAAGGGAGAAAGACGCACAGAAGACGTTGACTTATGAAATGGTTATTGGTCATTTGGTAAGGCCTAAAAAGGAGCGCAAAGCTTCAAAGCTTACTTTTAAAACTAAGGATATTTCAGAGTTTTTTGAGGAAGATACCGAACCGGAAGAAATGACAAATATCATCATGAGGCTTCTGGAAAAGTATAAAAGCGGTGAATATACGATTTAAGAAAGGAGGGGCGCATATGAGAGCAAGACTGTGGTCATATTGCAGACTGTTTTATGGGTTTGACTAACGAGATAGCTGCAACAAATTAAATGGGAAGCATAATGATTGTGCTTCCCGACTTGGGATAGTAGTTCAAACGGAAGAACGGCGACATGTTCACTCCTAACCGTAGCATGTCATATGCGATAAGGGTTCGATTCCCTTCTATCTCATTAGGGCAAATGGGCGCATCCCCACGTAAGGCTTATGTGATAAGCAGTGGATGAAACACAAACGGGAACAATTAAATGCGCCTCCCGTGTTGCCCGACAAGCGCCTTGTCCTCGACGGTTTTGGGGAATCGGCTTATATCCGATGACACGGGGTTCGACTCCCTGGGGGCGTACTACATTTTACAAAAGGAGGAGCTTACAGTTTGTATAAAATAAAAAACACATATGTAGACAGCATGATAAAAGCCAAGCTCTCCAGTTGTGAAATTGACTTTTTATTATACATCGGACAATACCAAAGCGAAGCCGGAGTGGTAGAATCTGTATATTATGCAGATATTTGCGAAAAACTCGGCTTTTCTATTCAAAAATTTTATGATATATTACACAGTCTTTCGGAAAAAGGTTTAATCGCGTGTAATAAGAATAATCCTAGTGATGTTGCCGTAACTTTGCTCGGCAACAGTTTTTCTAGTGTGGATTTCTCTTCTGGTAATGTCCCTGGCTATATCAATCTAGCACAACACAAGTTTTTAGACGCAAAATTCAAAGAGCTTAAAGCTGGATCAAAGCTTTTCTATTTATTCTCACAACGATTCATAATGGGTAAACATATGCTTGTAGAAAATTTTTACAATACATTCTGCGAGCTTTTTAATGTTGCAAGAAAAACACTGCAGATGTATATACATGAGCTTAAGAAACGAAAGCTACTGTTTATTAGTCGAAAGCGTAATAAAAATTATAATTATGAAATGACTATGAAACCAAGTACGGTTTTATTTGATAAAAACATTCTTCCAAGAGAAAAAGGTCTTTACGAAGACAATATCGTTCAAATGATAGAACGAAACTTCCAGAAATATCTTCCGAATCCTGATTTTAGAGGAAAGTATAAAGATCTTGAAGATATAGCAGCATTAACAGAGCAAAAAAGAGCCTTAAAGCATGAAAACTTTGTTTCTCTAATTGTTTTAGCTATTAAAGGCAGCATAGGACAGCAGAGAAGAGAAGGAAAGAAAAAACCCGTCATTAATGCAGCATTGGTAAATAAATGGATTCCAATCGCCTCGGAACAATATTTCGAAAAGAAATACGGATTAGCATAACAAATAATTAAGCCATAACGATTGCTTATGGCTTTTTAGAGTACTCCCAAAAGTTCAACTTAATTATAATTTATTGCAAAATTAAATAAGGTTCGTAAAAAAGAGAGTGGGACCGGTTTTATATGACCGTCCGACTCTTATTTTTTTGCTTTTTATTCAAGTTTTAAGGATAGCATGTATTTACATATTCAAGTTTTATGTATTTTCTAAATTCACGATTTTCAAGTATTAAGTATTTTGTGGATAACTATATTCAAGTAATAAGGACACAGAAAAATTTACAAAACCTTTATTTTTAAGGCTTTGTA
>JAILCW010000058.1 GCA_024690265.1 Lachnospiraceae bacterium
ATCTCATCCATCCAAGCCATCAACGCTCCACCGAATAGATTGCCCGATGGGTTAATGTCACAATATTGAATACATTTTAAAATCTCGCCTTCGGAATCGGCGACCTTTTTCATTGGTTGCATGTTACTTCCTCTATTTATAATTATTCACGATTCCGATAGAAATGTGATTGGTAATAATGGCGTGAACATCGGTGCCCTCTGCGCCATCCTCATAATACTGGCCATTCATATCCAAGCGAATACGACCATTTGGCAGAATTGTCTCTGCATAACTATCGTTATAGAAGGCATTGCGAGCAATGGTTCGCTCCTCTAGAGCGCCCTCAAACTCTGTCAATTTACACTGCGGGAAATTCACGTTCCACACCTGGTTGTAATCTAGCTTACGCTCAATAAGCTCACCCATGACCTGTTCTAGGTATGCATCCGTCACCTCATGACACCCATTCATGCCCTCAGAAAAAGCAATGGCATGTACGCCAACACAAGCAGCCTCTAAGGCAGAACCTACCGTGGCCGAATACTGGATATCCGTACCGCTATTGAATCCATAATTGATTCCTGTCATGACCACATCGGACTCCGGCGCAAAATTTAAAAGACCAAATCGTACACAATCTGCCGGTGTTCCGTTGGTGGCATAGGCCCTAACGCCCTCCACCGGAAAGTCATGTTCCCACACCTCAATGGGCTCACGAAGGGTGATACGATGAGACATAGCACTGCACTGATGCTCCGGTGCAACCACCACTACATCACCAAACTCTTTCGCGCACGTCGCAAGCCGAATAATTCCATCTGTTGTAATTCCATCATCATTGGTAATTAAAATCTTATGCATCTGTTTTCTCCTATACATTCAAAATTATAAGAGTAATTGCTCATAAATGCCACAAAAAAAGAGGCTCGACTCATGTCGAACCTCACTATAACTCTTATTCTGCAGCTTCCGGTTCTGGCTTGCGACGCAACACCAAGAAGATACCAACGGTATTAGAAACGATGGTAAAGATATCGCAGGTTAAGGAAGCATAATTCATGAAGTGAAAATCATAGAAGGCCCACAACAACTCGCCTCCGATGATGGCAGCTTTCAACACACGCTCATCCAGGGAATCCATGCACCAAGTGAACATCACCGTTGCAAAGAACGGGAACCAGGCTAAGATTCCAAGTCCGGCCTGATAGAATACCAAGGTCAGTACCGCCTGGATTGCTACAAAGAACAACTTGTAAGGCAAGGTAAATTCTTTTTTAAAGCCTACCACGTTTCGAAGGATTCCCACTGCATTGGACACGGCACCGGAGATACCGCCCAATAGGAAGTTACCAATTCCCATCAGGGTAAACTGAACAATCTGAACGCCAAGAATCTGCTTCTTGGTCTTCAAGAATCCGGTGACAATCATAAGGATTGCGCCAACCAGCGCAAATGCATTACCGATTAATAAAATAGACATAGAAAACCTCATTAAAAAAATCCGATGTCACTAGGCTCATCTGCGCACTCCGTGCTTGATTTGCCAAGTGTCCCTGTATGGTTTCTTCTAAGAAATTGAATATTTCTTGAAGAAACACAAAAACAACTCTCCCAGGAAATCCCCAAGAGAGTTGTTATAGTAAGCGATTACGGTCACTTGTAGAAACGCCTGCCCAATCTGCAGACATATACAACAACACCGATATACTAAACTGATTTTATGAAGTTGTCAACCTACCAACGGAGGTCGCTGATTTTCTTATAATTGTTGCTCATATCAAAGCTGGCCGCATGATTATCACCCATGAGATAGAATACATTTCCGATATAGATTCCACGGGTCATATTCGGGAAGTCATCTGCATCAATAGCAAATTCCAACTCAAATTCGCCGTCATCAAAACGATAGATGCAGTACTGATCCCTACCACCTCCAACATCCGACCATTGATTCGTTGCAAATCCAACGATTCCGCGATCAGCCGATACCATGATTGCCTTGTAATCATCCAATGCCGGGGAGTACTCCGCATCCTTTATTTCTTTCTCGGAAATAATCTCCACATCTCCAGGATCTGAGATATCAAACATGCTAAGCTTCAATCCACCGGTAACACCGTTTTCATTGCCGGCATAACCAAAGCCCATGAGCTTGCCATCCCCCCATGGATGCAAGTAATCCGAGAATCCCGGCATCTTTAATTCACCAATCAATATCGGCGAATCCGGAGAACTGCAATCAATGGTAAACAATGGATCCGTATTGCGGAAGGTTACCAGATAGCAATAGTCTCCAATGTAGCGTGCACTCTTAATCTCTTCGTCATTTGCCAGGCCGCTTAGTTTACCAATGGCCTTCATCTTAGAATCAAAAATGGTCAAGCAGTTACTGCGGTTGATTCCATAGGAATAATCTGTCACTGTTGTTGCAACGCGAAGATTACCATTCTTGTCTTCACTGATTGCAAAAGCATCTAATAACTCGCCCTTAACCAGACCTACACCTGCCGGGTTGAATTTACCATTCTCATAATCCATACGAACCAGCGCGGTGTAATTGACGCTGCCACTATAGTCTATGCTCTCCAGATAAATCGCATCTCGGGATACGTAAACATCTGAGGTGTAGCCCATAATGACACGGTAATCGACAACCTTGCTGGGCTTATCCATATCGATGGATGACATGATAAACGCCGGTTCTGCACTATAATTTTGCGGCATATATATGCAATCCAAGGCAGCAACCTCGCCATTAATCTCAGGAACCACGCCATAGTTCAAGAAGTCTTCTTCCACGTATTTGGCGTCATCATACAACCAATCATCTGTATACTTTTCTGTAAACAGATACAACACGCCATCCACCAATCGAGATGAATGGAAAGAGCCTTCATGCATGGTATATCCGGTCATCTTCGGATTGGTTGCATCCGTCACGTCATATACCATAGCTATAATATAATCTCCATTGGTTAGACGACTTTCCTTCTTGTTGTAGGACTTCAGATAAGAACGATAAGCATCCATGATAATCACCAGCTTATTGTCCTGGATATACATATCCTCAATATAGGAAATATCCGAAATATCTCCATCGCTCTCCAAATCCAGCTCAGTCTCTTTGGTCAGTTCGCCGCCCTGGGTTCCAAGAATCACTACTCTGCCATCACTGGTATAGCGATAGATATATTTACCATCGGTAATTGTCACATCGCCTTCTGCCACATCTTCTTCCACGGTATTGGTCTTGGAGTATGAATTCTCGGAATAGGTGTCGTTATATGCCGCTTCCGGTTCCATAGCTGCTTCTGTCGTTGTTTCAGCCTTGGCCGCATCCTCTGTTGCCATGGAGCTTCCACCAAAGAGGGAGAACCCATCGGTGGACTCTGCATCTTCCATAATAACGTCTTCATCGTAATAGTAATAACGTTGCTGATATTCCTTGGTGGCATTATAGATTTCTTCGTAACTCTCTGGGTGATGTAAGGTGTCACCAAAATCTCCAATGGAGGCTGTAATGGTTGGCACCTTGGTTGCCGGTTCCGGCTCAGTCACTGGAGGCTGTGGATCCGTCGACTGGGCGATTGGCTCCTGCTCCTTGAGAAACATCGGGTGAACCACTGCAGGAATCATGATAATTACAGCCATAGCCGCTGCAACCAACACACTATAGGTTTTCTTCCAACGGAATGGATGCTGTGGTTCTCTAGCCACTTCCTCTTCTAGCATCTTCTCCATTGCTTCCGGTTGCAATTGCTCCGGTACTTCTATTTCTTCTGCTGATTTTTTGATA
>JAILCW010000164.1 GCA_024690265.1 Lachnospiraceae bacterium
ACATAGACGTTCAAACAAAATGTGGAAGTCCAACGTTAAGTCTGTTAAGTGTAAGGTTAACGGAACTCCTAAGAGATTATATGTTTGCACTTCCTGTTTGCGTTCTGGTGCAGTAGAGAGAGCGTAATAGAGTTTCCACTTTAGCTTCCGATTATTTTCGGAAGCTATTTTTTTATTTAAAAAATCCCATAAAAATACCCGAGACCTCTTCTGCCTCGGGTTTTACTTTTATAAATCTTCAAATTCGGATTGGTCTATAATTGTCTCTTCCATGCACTCTGCCGCTTTGGCTCTGGCATCCTGATCATCTTCCGCATCCTTATGCAAGAACCCATCAACAAAATCCGGCACCATATCCAATAACTTTTCCATGCCACTATGCGTAGAAACATTCATTAAGCGAACATTGCCATTCTTCATAACAAGAATTGCAGTCGGGGTCATCTTGCCACCCATTCCGCCACCGCCGTTACTATGCTTATCATTGTAAAAAGCGCCTGCGCCAACACCAAACGAAACGTTAACAAGCGGTACAATAGTAGTATCTCCAAACTGAATAGGCTCGCCTACCACCGTTTTGGTAGACAAAAAATTATCCATCCCGGAAAATAGTGATTGAATTGTTGACTGAAATGCTTCGTTGTCCTTTGCCATAATCGTCATGTCCTCCTTAATTAAAACCGTTTCAAATGCGCTCTTAAGCGACTAGCGTTCTTGTTGAAGAAGAAATACCCCGCCAAACCAATAAACTGCAATAGAGCAACTCTTCCTTTGAGATGAATTGTTCCATGAATATATGGTTCTTCCTGTGAAAAATCCGGAAGTATTCGATGTTTCTTGTCTCGATAAACCCATGGAATACTTGCAATGATACCAACCAGCTCTCCGGTGGTATCCGGCTCACCGGTATAAAACTCTAAATCATAAGAATAAACACGGGGTGCAACTCGTCGTAGTATCTTAACCACCCTTGCTAAGATTCCTCGTACACCTTCCATTGCAATGTCATCATCCAATAAGTGCTGCACCTTGGCATAAGTGCTAATCTCAGATGTTTCTTCCGGCTGTTCTTTCGCTTTTTGGCGATGATGCTTCGAAGATACTTTGGGTACATCTTGCTTTGATTGATGTGGTGCTTCGGAATGTGGCTCTTTAGGGACTAGAATGTCCTCTTCCTCCGCTAATTCTACGGCATCCTCTGTCTCAGCAGGCACCTCTACATCTTCTTCCGATTCGTCATTCATAAGACGAAAACATAGCACGCTGCATTGTGCCTGTGTATTCTTGGTATTCCAATTCAATGAGAATCGAACAATCCGTAAGAAATCATGAACATATACGTTGATAGAATTCTCTTCCAAGAATACGCCATCTAACTCATATCGAATCGGAACAAATACAACATACGCTAAGACAATCAGGAGTATTCCTAATATCCCAAGTATTCCAAATCCAAGAATTTTCAGTATCAATAATAGTAGTTTCAATGATGCTCTCCTACTCCATCAAGGATTGTAAATATGCTTTCACGGAATAATCCCCGGTATTGGCATAGGTATCTGCATAAATACGCTCTAACAAGGTAAATGCACCATGCCGACTATTGGATAAACCAACTACATCATAGTGCTCTCTCTTACGGAACTTCTTGTGCAACTCCTCAACAGTCATGATTTCCAATGCGCACTGGCTGTGGTGAGCCAAAATGATTGCATAACAATTACGTACGGGTAAGCCATGAGAAATAAACCATTTCTTCTTGGCTACTTCGGTAATATGTTCGTTGATATATAAACTGGGAAGAAAACGATAGGTACTCATAGAACCCCCAACCATCAAATTCCTAATTATTATATCAATCTGCGAAATAGTAGTCAAAAATGTCTTTGACTACCGGCATGGATAAACTACTAGAGCGTCCACCTTCTTCAATAATAACTGCAATTGCAAGCTTCTTATTACCATTGGTTGCATAACCAACAAACCAGGAATGAGCTTCTTCTTTGTCACTGCTAAACTCTGCCGTTCCAGTTTTACCATAAGCATCATAAATATCAGACTGCAAAACCGTACCGGTACCTCCGGTTACAACTCCTCGCATTAACTCTTGAAGGGATTGAGCCTCTTCTACTGTCATTAAGGTATCCGCCTTAGCTGGCAAAAAGGTCTTCACTAATTCACCGGACTCAGTCAAGGTATGGTCAATTAAATATGGCTTCATCAATACGCCATCATTAGCAATAGCAGAAGCAATCATTGACATATGAAGTGGTGTAACTAAGGTATGCCCTTGACCAAAGCCTGTTTGGAATACCAAATCATCTGCCATATCAGCATCTACATCAAAGGAAGATTCCTTATAAGTAGAAAAATCTACCGGCAATTCACGATTAAACAGAAGCTGCTCTGCTGTCTTGCGATATGCTTTAGAATCCAATTCCATACCGATGGTTCCAAAAGTCATATTACAGGATTTGGCAAAGGCCTTACGCAAATCCATATTGCCATGACTAATGGAATTAAAGCAATGGAAGGTCATTCCATTCACGTCCATACTACCGCTACAGGAAAAACGATCATCAAGAGAGCCGCCCTGTTGCAAATAAGACAGTGCTGTAACAATCTTAAAAGTAGACCCTGGTGCATATAATCCTTGGGTGCATCGATTTAACAACCTTGAGGAAGACTGATCTGTTACGATGGATTCCCACTCTGCCTCTAGGGTATTCGGATCAAAATACGGACGGGAAAACATACAAAGAATCTTACCACTGTCCGGATCTATAGCCATCACTGCGCCAAAATAGTTGCCAATATCATTATACGCAATGGCCTGCATACGCGAATCTAACGTAGTAACAACAGAATCACCCCGAACCTTTTTGCCGGTAATAATTCGTTGCATTTGTTCACTATAGTCTTCATGAGAAGACAATAACAATTGGTTAGCATCCTTCTCTATTCCACTGCGACCGTGAATGTAATACCCTACCACATGGGAAAACATCTCACCACCAGGATAGGTTCTATGCTCATTCTGATTCTCATCTACACTAGAGGTTGCAAGGACGGTTCCGTCTGCAGCCAGAATATCTCCACGAATGGTAGAAGCAGATAATGCTCCGGTTCGCTTATTGTAAGAACTAGAAACATATTCCGGACTCTTATAGGCTACAAAATAGCATAAATACACCGTCAAGCTTAAAAACAAAAAGAGAAAACTATATGCAACAACCAAAAATTCTCTGTTGCGATTGGACTTCGGCTTTCGAGGCGATGTTTCACGTCGCTTACGACGCTTTGGCTCTTCTATCTGAATATCTTCTGCGTTCTCCGATGATTCTTCCGACAACAAATCATCATCCAAATCAATCACAAAATCGTCCATATACATATCAACAGAGTCAATGCTTGGTGATTTCACTCTTTTCGGTTTATTCATCACTTCTAGCCTCCTGACGTTGTTTTACCACATACAACCCTTGCACCACGGAAAATAAGGCCATCATACTAAGGAGTGAACTACCACCATAGCTGACAAAAGGTAACGTAACACCGGTAGATGGAATGAATTTTGTCACTCCACCGATATTAACGAAGACCTGAAAGCCAAATAATGCGCCTAAACCAATGGCTACATAGCGGTAAAACGTATCATCTAATTCCAATGCAATATTAAAAATCATAAGGAAACTGCTGATACAAACAAAAATAAAACATATACCAAACAAAACACCCATTTCTTCACACATGGCAGAGAACACAAAATCCTTGGAAACAACCGGAATTGTCTCCGGCATACCCTGACCTAATCCTGAACCGTACCAACCACCGGTGCCAATTGCAAACAAAGACTGACAAATCTGGTAACCGGCATCATCTGCAACAGATAAGGGATCAGCCCAAGCAATAACACGGGTACGAATATGCACAAACAACGCATAAGCAATTACCGCACCTACACAACTGGCTCCTAATCCGATTACAAGGTACACCGGCCGCTTGGTAGCCACATAAATCATAATCAAATAGGTAAGGGTAAAAATCATTGCACTACCCAAATCTCTTGCAGCTACTAATAGCAAAACATGTAAAACAGCAATTCCAGTGGTTATAATAATTTGCGAAAAAGACTTGGACTTGGTAAACATGGAAGCAACAAACACCACGAATATCAACTTAATAAACTCTGATGGTTGCACAGATATAAAGCCCATATTAATACTAAGCTTAGCACCATAAGTGACATCAGCTGTCAAAAGAACAAGAAACAAGCCACCCAATCCAACTACTGCATAAAGATAGGACATATTCCGCACCACTTTGATATTCTCTATACAGTACGGAATAAAGCAGGTGATTGCAAAAGCAAAAATAGCAAGTAACAACTGATGAAATGCCGCTTCCACATTAAGCCTAGTCTGCAATAACAGTCCAAGCATTAATAAAGTACACATATTATTCAGAAGACACTTGGATGCAGACTCATAGATGGTGCCATAAATCATAAACACCAAAAGGAAAAATACTGTCTCAATCCCGGCCATAAACAGGATCTGTGCATTATGTGATTGCAAGAATAAAACAAAGATGCCGTTATACATAATCAAAAACATCTCAATTGTCTGCTTTACAAAGTAATAGGTCTGTTTACCTTCTGTAATATGCATACGAAGCGCCAAAAAGCAGTCCAACGTATATATTGCAAATAAAAGCAGCATGGTAAATCGAGAAATTGACACCACAAAATGTATCATTATTCCACTCCTCTACGGAAGTGTCCCTTGGTGAAGGAAGCCTCATTTCCTTCTCTAGAACCCTTCTCATATTGTTCAAGTATCTGATGAACTTCCTCTTCAGACTCAATGGTAAAATCCAAGCGATGTCCGAGAACCGGAAGTTGTTTTGCATCTGTTTCCCCAATCAAACTGGTTGGCAAACAATTATAAAGTACATTGGTACAAATCTCGCAAGCATTCATTAACGGGAAATCATTACCATATCGATCACGCAGATACATCTGCGCAGGCTTATGGTCACATCCCATACAATTCTTGTGGGTGCAATTCGCCATGTACATAAGCGGCGTATATCCATAAATCGTAAGAAAACTGCCACCATTCTTACGGTGTTTTAATTCCTTTGCATTCAGCTCATAAGGAATCGTTGTAATTCCAATGCCCAATTGCTGATACGCCATCAAGGTTACATTGGAATAAGAATACAAACGCTGGTCTAGAATAATCTTTCCTGGTTCTACATGTTCCATTAAGAATCCCAACGCATCCATGGTGGTCGCCATATAATAATCAAAACCCAATCCTTGCTCAAATAAGGCAAGCAGTCGCTTCTCGCAATTGATTCTAAAAATCATTGGCATCATAAATACAGCCTTATGGCCGTGTTTATGAATCTGCTGTACAAGCCTGGATACATCCATATCCTTCTGTAAGGTGATTGAGGTATCCAGTCCAACATATGTTACATATTCTTTATCTAACACACAGAATAACTGCTTCTCATCCCTTACGGTAACGAAGCATCCATTATCCAAGGCAACACTATCATCACTCCACTGGGACGGCTCCCATGGGGTCGCTTCGGTTCGAGGCCTTTCTAACATGAATGACTCGAAAGCCTCTAATCCACGACGTCGCAAATCATTTAAGAGGGAACCTGCAAGGAACAACCCATCCCCACAAAGAATCTCCAAGTCAGCAAATTGGTAAGGACTATTGCCTGTTTTGGTCAACTTTTGACGAATGCTATCTTCGGTAGCTCCGGCATTCTGCGCCACTTGAGGAACCTCTGAGGTAACGCTCACCACCTTATTTCCATCCATAGAAGAAATACGAAGGCTCATAGGCTCGCCAAGCTTTGCTACGAACTGACCTCGAATCGGAAGTTGATGCTTGATTTTGCGCTCGGGAGCAGATGGTGCCTTTTGATTATGGTGTGAAGAGTCCGTATAGGAAATCAAATCTGAAGCATTACGTTCCACATAATAAGAACGGGTAAATCCATTCCGATTACCGAGACCCATCAGAATATCCATATCTTCCGGATCCACCTGATATCCTTTTGCGCCATCAAAAAGGTAGCGATCGACGTACTTACGATACATGGCTACAACACCTTCCGCATAGTCACCCTGCTTCATGCGTCCCTCAATCTTAAGAGAATAAACCCCAGCTTCAGAAAGACGCGGAATATCCTGAATGCCGCATAAATCCTTCGGACTGATCACATACTTACCAGGCGTAGCAAGCTGATGATGCGATGCATCCAACACATCATAAGGAAGTCGGCAAGGCTGGGCGCAACGTCCACGATTACCACTTCGACCACCAATCATACTGCTCATCAGACATTGACCGGAATAACATACACAAAGTGCTCCATGCACAAAGGTCTCTATTTCAATTCCCGTTGCATCATAAATCTTTGAGATTTCATCAACGGAAATCTCTCGCGCTGTAACAATACGATGAGCTCCCTGCTTTTGTAAAAAGCTTGCACCATAAGGAGTGCTAAGGCTCATCTGCGTACTGCAATGAAGAGCCAAATCCGGAAAGCAATCTCGAATCATGGTAAACACGCCATAATCCTGAACAATAGCAGCATCTAATCCCATCTCATAGTAGGACTTCAGATAGGGATATAATTCCCGTTCAATCTCAAGATTCTTCAGCAACGTATTAACCGTCAGGTATGCCTTTTTGCCTCTGGCATGAGCATATCGAATGGATGCCTCTGCTGCCTCTATTGTAAAATTGGTTGCATAAGCACGAGCGCCAAATGCATGACCGCCAAAATATACGGCATCTGCACCGGCGTCAATTACACGTGTAAATATTTCCGGGCTGCCGGCAGGTGCCAAAACTTCTAAGCCAAGTTTACTCATATATACCTCATCATCAAAACAAAAGGGACAGTCAACCACTGTCCCTCAAACATACGTATTAAAAATTCGAAGCATCATCAGCTACATCAAGGGAGCCTAGTAACGCATCTTCTAAGGACGCTTCTAACTTTGCCTTGGCAAGTAATAAATCCTTCTTCTCATTCTCAAGATTCCGAACCTGTTCTTCCAAAGCTTCGACACGAACCTGATCCGAAATCAAATCATGTTTCAAATCATATAGTTCCTTGTCCTTCTGCTCCATATCGCTCTCATACTTCTCAACCAAGGCCTTGGCTTTAAAGTAATCATCTGCAATATTGAGCTCCACCAATGTTGCCTTCATATCAGCAGGATATGTGCGCAATTCATCCATAGAATTGAATTCTGCAATCTTATTATTAATGTAGGCAGCAACCTTCTGAAGGTAATCTTCTTCTTCATAGCCACTTAACGTATAAACTTTGCCTCCAATTAAGACCTCAGCGCTCTTTTTGGCTGACATATGGTGCTCCTCCCAAACGAAATGATAGAAAAATACGTATTTATTATATCGAATTAAAATCCGAGAAACAATAGAAATCTGACAGAATTCACGGATATCCCGAATCAATCTGCCGATGGCTTTACACGATGAAAATGTTCGTAAGCCAAATCTGTTGCAACTCGTCCCTTCGGTGTTCGATGGATAAAATTATTCTGCACCAGATATGGCTCATATACATCTTCAATGGTACCTGCATCCTCCCCTAAAGAAGCAGCTAACGTATCCAAGCCCACCGGGCCACCTCCAAAATTGTCCATAATCATAAGCAACATTTTGCGGTCATTATTATCAAGTCCCATAGAATCCACATCTAAGCGATCCAAGCTCTCTGCCGCAACCAATCGATCAATATGACCATTGTAGTTAACTTCAGCGAAATCACGTACACGCTTAAGTAAACGATTGGCCAAACGTGGCGTTCCACGTGATCTACGTGCCAATTCATAGGCACCATCTTCGTCAATGGTAACACCTAGCTTGCCTGCAGACTTCATAATAATCTCCTGAAGTTCTTCCGGGCGATAAAACTCCAGATGACTAATCACGCCAAAACGATCACGTAACGGGGCAGACAAAAGTCCTGCACGGGTTGTTGCACCAATCAAGGTAAAGCGAGGTAAATCCAAACGGATGGACTTGGCCTGAGGCCCGGCATTGCCAATCACAATATCCACCGCAAAATCTTCCATGGCCGGATACAGCATTTCCTCCACCTGGCGATTCAGACGATGTATTTCGTCAATAAAAAGAATGTCTCCATCAGACAACCCGGTAAGTATGGCAGCCATCTCACCAGTCTTCGCAATGGCCGGTCCGGAGGTAATCTTAACATGTACCCCCATCTCATTGGCAATGATACCGGCAAGGGTTGTCTTGCCAAGTCCAGGTGGTCCAAAAAACAACGTATGATCCAAGGATTCCCCACGCTGTTTGGCAGCCTGAATATAGACCTTAAGATTCTCTTTGACAGCAGATTGTCCTACATAATCATCCAATGACTGCGGCCGTAATATATTGTCATTCTTGGCATCTTCCGTAAGCTTGCCACTGGTAATGATTCTTCGTTCCATAAACTATTCCTTAAATATTCATCTTTCTAAGAGCTTCACGTAATAAATCTTCCGTTCGCATATCTTCCGTAATATCAATAGCTGAAAGAACTTTGAGTGCATCGGAAGAGGAATATCCTAACGAACCCATTGCAAGAATGACTTCGTTCTTAATCGTACTAATCTGGTCAGACTCATTAGAGCTATGACGAGATTCGTAAGCATCGGCAAGATCAATCTTATCCTTTAGATCAAGTATGATGCGCTTAGCCAGCTTCGGTCCAACGCCAGGTGCTTTGCAGATTGTTTTCTCATCCTCACCAAGTATTGCAAACTGCAAATCATTAACAGACATGGTACCCAAGATAGCAATTCCGGCCTTGGGTCCAACACCATTAACGCTAATTAATTTTTCGAAGAACTTCTTGTCTTCATAAGATAAAAAGCCGTATAACCCAATACCATTTTCGCTTACCTGAAAATATGTATAAATACGATGATGACTGCCAATGGTGCTAAGTCCAGCCAAATCTCTGGTGCCAAGAACAATCTCATAACCGATTCCACCTGCATCAATGACGATTCGGTCATTCTCAACCATTGCTAATTCGCCCTCTATATATGCGTACATCACTTACTCCTTATGAATCCATTACTTCATTAGCAACTACTTTACCGATATAATAGAATCCTTTA
>JAILCW010000182.1 GCA_024690265.1 Lachnospiraceae bacterium
CCGGAGATTATACCTCTTCCGTAGCAGGTGAAAATGTATTTTTGGCAGACGGAACCACCGCATCCTTAGATTCGGTTACCGTCAGCAAAACCGGAAACACCAACAGTGAAGATTCCGACTTTTACGGAACCAATGCTGCCATCCTGGCAGACAATGGTGCGAATCTGACCATCACCAATACTTCTGTCACCACAGACGGCGCCCATGCCAACGGCGTTTTCTCCTATGGTGCCAATACGGTATTAAATATTTCAGATTCCGTCATTACCACCACCGGAAATAACTCCGGCGGAATTATGACCACCGGCGGCGCCACCACCAATGCAACAAATCTGACGGTATCCACCTCCGGAAATTCCTCCGCAGCCATCCGTACCGATCGGGGCGGCGGCGATGTCAACGTAGTAGCCGGAAGCTATGACACCTCAGGTGTTGGCTCCCCTGCAATTTATTCCACCGCCGATGTATCGGTAAGTGATGCAACCTTGAGTGCCACCAATTCCGAAGCAGTGGTAATCGAAGGTGGTAACAGCGTAACATTGACCAATTCCAACATCAGCGGCAACAACGCCAAGCTCAACGGACAGTCCACCATTGCAACCAACGTGCTGATTTATCAATCCATGTCCGGAGATGCAGCCGAGGGTAATTCCGACTTTACCATGAATGGCGGAACCCTAAGCGCAGGCACCGGCTCCATGTTCCATGTCACCAATGCAACCACCGAAATCACCTTGGAAGATGTGGATTTGGTATATGCAGCAGATAACGACAATCTGCTCATCGCATCTGCAGACAGTTGGGGCACCTCCGGAAAGAACGGCGGCAATGTCACCATGAATCTTATCTCACAGAAAGCCCAGGGCACCATCGTGGTAGATTCCATCTCCACCCTGGCCCTCAACATCACCAGCGGCTCCAACTATGTGGGCGCCATCGATAATTCCGGCACAGCCAGTGTGACTCTGTCCTCTGACTCCACATGGACGTTGACCAAGGATACCTATATCAATTCCTTCAGCGGAGACTATAGCAATATCACTACCAACGGATATAGCCTCTATGTGGGCGGTGTAAAAGTACTGTAAGAGCGTCGATATCTCACCCATATGCGGGTGATGGATTCGAGGTCTTGCCTCTTAACACAAAAATCCCCTCAGGTAAAACCTGAGGGGATTACTTGTGTTAAGCGGGTGATGGGAATCGAACCCACGTATCCAGCTTGGAAGGCTGGTGTTCTACCATTGAACTACACCCGCATGTGCCCAGTCTCGGAATCGAACCAAGGACACGAGGATTTTCAGTCCTCTGCTCTACCAACTGAGCTAACTGGGCATCTCGCTGTGAAATCCTTCACAACAAGGTCGATTTTATAAAAAACACTATGGAATGTCAAGCGTCTTTTGGCATGCGGCTCTCATGACAAGTGAAATATAACACCTGACGATTTTCGGAAAGCTTGCCTAATAAATCCAATGATGTAGCAATCTTGCTCTCATCAAAATTGGTGAAAGGATCATCCAAAATCAGCATTGGCTTCTCCTGCTCATACAAGGCATCAATCAGGGCAAAACGTGCGCACAGCGCTGTAATATCCTGATAGCCGGCACTCAAGAACTCCGCCTTGTGGGTGGCTCCATTGGACTGTAACAACACATTCAAATCCATATCTAGGTCCACCTGTTCCGGATCAAGCCCCGTAATATGCAACTCGTTCAAGTAACGACGTAAGCCCTTACGCAGCGGTCCCATATATCTCGACAGGAAGACTTCTCTCGCCTGACGCAGATAACGCATGGTATCATCCAACAATGCAATGCGCTCTTCGATTTCCTTTTCCTGTCGGCGATACTCCTCCAAATCCTCTGCAATTTCTTCCAACTGCTGAATTTCTTCTGCAATCTCAGCAATTTCAGACTTGCCTTTGGCTGTCATATCACGCAACTGCGCCATACGCTCATCAATTTGAGCCTGCTTCGCCTGAAGTTCCTCGACGCCTTCAACTTCTTCGTTAACATCGTAGCGTTCCTCAAACTCCGCAACCTCCTGCTGCAAGCGTTCCAAGCGTCCCTTTAAGCCTTGATACTGCTCTGCGGTCAGATGGACATTCTGAATCTGCTCATGGTAGGACTGTTCGTGATTTGTCGGATACTTAGAAACAAATCCACGTACCACGTCCTCCTGACTGGCCACCAACTGCTTTAATTCCAGAACAGCCTTACGGTCATCCAACAAATTGTTATATGCCTTCAAATCCTTTTCCAAACGATCCAGGATGACATCTGCGTCTCCACCATCTTCCAGATTCTCATCATAGCAAATACCAAAATGAGCCAGAGATGCATTCAAGGACACCTGCAATCCGCTGAGTTCGTCCATGCTTTCCGCTGTCTGATCCAAGTACTTATGCTCTGCCTCAAGCAAACGCTCGTAACTATCCGCCTTGCGCTGAATCTCTACTACCATCTGCTGCAGGCTTTCCGTCGGCGTTACTAAGAAGTTCTGCAAAAACTCGTGGCAGGTTGCCGCCACATCCACACGTTGCTGGCGCTTTTCCTCCAGCACCCGGGCCGCATCGGATAATTCCATCTGGGCATCCAAACGGGTTCGCTTGTCCATAATTCGGCTTCGAATCACCACTGCAACGGAAACCACCAGCAACAGGGCTCCTCCAAGGAAGCAAATCCACTGCACAAGATTCGTAACTGTCGATGGTAATGTATAGAAATGGAACACCACACCACCGGCAAATAACACCAGCGATATCAATACAGCAACTGCAAATCCACCGGTGCCGGCCTTGCGACGTCGCATCAATTGCTTGGTCTCCATCTCCGCATCTCGATATTGTTCCTCTAACGCTTCCATCTGACCATCAATCTGAGCCAAAAGAGATGCCTGATTCATGGTTTCCGTCAACTCATCAGCTGTCGGAACCTTTTTCTGGAAATAGATGCGCAGCTCCTGTAACAGACTACGATCCTCTTCCGACATCTGCAGATGCTGGCATTCAATCTGCAGGGCATGAATCCGTCGAACCTCTCCATTCCAGCGTTCGATATCTTCCCGCTGTACATCATAATCATCAAACAGTTCCTCAAGGCGCTTCTGCTCCGCCTCATCCGGCAAGCGCTCCATCAGCTCCGCCAAACGGGTTCGATCAACGGCCCAATCACGTTCCGTTGCTTCCACCACACCAAAGGTCTCTGCATCCGGCACTCCTGCTGCAAAGAAATCTTCCATCTCTTCCAGCGTCTCCTTCGCCGACTCAATACTCACCTGCTTTTCGCGATAGGCACCCAGTTCCTGCTCTTTCTTGCTCTGAGCAGCGATCTTGTCTAAAAGAACACGCTTCTCCTCGGACAAAGCATGATACTCTGCCCACTGTGCTCCAAGGATCTCATCCTTTTGTTCAAATGCACTATTCAGTGCCGGGATCTTATCAAGCGCTTCGTTGCATTCACTGATGGCATTACGCACACGAATCAGCTTTCCCGGATTCACCGCACCACGGCTGGCATAGATTTTCTTGGCATCCTCTACACGCTTAATGGCCGCATCAAAATTGTTCATATCATCCCGAACTGCAGACAGATTACCCATCTTGGCATTCAAACTGTCTGTCATTCCGGTTTCCAAAGCCTCCTGCGGAATAAAGACACTCTTCTCAAAAGCATCTCGATCCACCTGGAAAATCTCTTCTCCAAGGCTGTCTGTGTAATCATCACTCGCCAAGCCCGTATCCGCATCGTACAGCGCAAATGTATCCTCGGTATCCTTCTTGCCAAAGGTTCGCTCCACACGATACGTCTTATCCCCAATGGCAAAGGTCAGGTTACCACCATAAGTACCACCATCCCATGGAAGATAATGCTCGCGCTCTGACAATTCCTTGCGGCGACTATACTCCATGCCGTAAAACATGGCCTTAATAAACACCGAAAATGTGGTTTTGCCCCAACCATTTTCTTCAAGGACTCCATTCAGGCCATCGTGGAAATCATAGGAAAAATCTTTGATTCGACCGAAGCCTGCGATATAACAAGATACTAATCTCATTCCCCGATCTCCTCTCCCATTACTGCTTTAATGCCCAACTCAATAATAGCTGCCCGCTTCTCCTCCGACATCTCCTGAGCCTGCATTAAGCGCACGAATTCACCCTTTAAGCTGCGATCCAACTTAAAGCTATCATAATCAATCTTAATACTGGTACGATCATATACCTTCAGGAAATAGAAACGCTCATAGTACTCCTTGCGAATACGGCGCATGTCAATATCCGCATCCATTTCCTTCTCTCCTGTCAGGACAATCTTGACCAAGTCCTTGGAGGGAATATTCTTGACCCTATCCTCGACTGCACCAAGCATATCTGCTGTGGACATATGAATCTCCAATGGCACTTCTACCTCATGGAGCTCCCTCTTGGCAATGGAAATGAACTTACGAGAAATCTCACCATCCTCAATCACCAATTCCACAAAGCCTTTTTCACCGCATTCATCAAATCCGCGGCCCTCTAAACAGCCACAATAGCAATACATGCCTCGGTCATCCAATCGATCTTCTTTGTAGGTATGAATATGTCCCAAAGCCAAATAGTCAATATATTTATTGCGAAGCTCCGTCAAATTGATGGTATGGGTCTTGTCCCTACCAACGTAATTAGACTCCTGGCCATGGAGCATGACGATATTAATCTTCTGCTGATCTAATACTAAATCCGTAGATAGTGTCTTGTAGTTATCATCACTGATTTCACGACCGGTAATAACTACATCATCATAGACATACTGCATCCAGCTCTCGGAAGAAAACAGCTTGAGATTCTCCGGAAAGCTATCCTCATCAATAGCCTGAAGAAAATCCGTGCGATCGTGATTGCCCTGCAAATACAAAAAGTCAATCTCCGGATGCTCATATATCTGGTCCATGACACGACGGCCGGCGGTCTTGCGGATATGTTGTTTATCAAACAAATCTCCCGCAATCATAATGACAGACACACGGTCTGCCACCGCAAAATCCACCATCCGTTCAAAGGTATCTAATAATTCATCTCTTCGTTGCTTTGCCTTGTCTGCATCCAGATTACTCTCCATCTTGGAGTCTAAATGTAGATCCGCGCAATGTATTATTCTCACTTCGATAATCCTCCAGCGCCTGGCGTGTTGCATCTGCCACGCGTCGTTCAAATTCTTCAGAAGAAATACGGATTGCTCCGCTCCCCGCAACAATGATTTGCTCTGCTCGGTCCGATGTCACCACGGTGACAAAGGCATCCTTCGCAAGTTCATGCGTTGTCCGCTCAATATAGGCATCTGCCGTCTGAGCCTCCTTGGTATAAACCACGTATAAGTTCTGATAACGCTCCATAGATCCGGGATTCCCCTTCACCTGATACGCGTCAAATACAACTATCATCTCACGGCCGTCCACGCCCTGATAGTTCGATAACATATCCAACAGTCGGCCACGGGCTCCATGAATATCTACAGACATAATGTCCGCCAATTCCTTCCAGGCATGAATAACATTATATCCATCTACCAAAATGTAACCTTTACGCTTTGCCACTCTTCGGTTCGCCGCCCGTTCATGGGTAGCAAAGTATTCTTCCCTGGCAGCCGCCGCATTCTCCTTGGCTGATTGCGCCTCAATAACCGTCTGGCTGGGAAGTCGTCGACGAATAGGGCCAAAGGTTCGCACAAATATGGCCTCTAACTCATCATCAAGACTATTATATCCTTTTCCCACGGCTTTTTCATTAGGTTTCACCTCAGGAACAACGTTCGCTAACGCATTCTCTCCGTAGACCAACGGACTAAGCTGCTCCACTTCATGCCACGGGACTATGCTTGCCACGCCATGGGCCGGAAATACAGAATCGCAAGTATTGCGAATATCCCGATCACTATCGTAAGCCTTTTCGGCAATTACCTCTTCGGCATTGTGGCACGGGAAATATCCAGCAAAACTTAGCGCTAACTGTCCCATTCCACCGGTATATACCGCTACATCTTTGCTATAATTGGCAATCTCTGATACCGGCACTCGACCGGTTAGGACGCCCTGTCCCCCTTCAATGGTAGGCGCTTCCATGGTTCCATGCATGCGTTCCATATCCGTCATGGCACGCCCTATCATCTCCTGAGGAATGGTTAATCGCACCTGATAATAAGGCTCCAGCAACTGAGCGAATCCTGCCACTGCCGCCTTCTTAAGACCCTGGCGCAGGGCACGATAGGTTGCCTGGCGAAAATCTCCACCCTCGGTGTGTTTGATATGTGCACGACCTCCGATAACAGTAACCTTGATATCGGTAATTGGCGCTCCCGTCAATGTTCCGCGATGTAGCTTCTCTCCGAGATGGGTCAATATCAGTCGTTGCCAATTTAGTGCCAACACATCCCTGCTGCAGTCCGCAGCCAATTGAATGCCAGCGCCGGCCTCCAAAGGCTCTATCCACAGATGCACATCCGCATAATGCCGCAGCGGTTCAAAATGTCCCACCCCTTCCACCGGTGCAGTAATAGTCTCTTTGTATAAAATCTTTCCCGGTCCAAAGGTTACTACTACACCAAAGCGTCGCTTCATCTCCTGCTGCAATACTTCGGTTTGTACCGGTCCCATAATATTGATATGGATTTCTTTGGTTTCTTCCAGCCATTCCACCTGAAGAGCCGGATCCTCTTCCTCTAGTTGGCGCATATGTTCCAACAACGTAGGAAGTGGATAATCTGATGGTGGTATCACCTGGTAATTAAGTACCGCCTCCATAAAAGGCTCGTCTCCGTCATCGCATGCGCCAATTCCCTGACCCGGTTTGGTCTGGGTTAATCCCAACAATGTACATACCGCGCCATGTGACACTTCCGGCAGGCTTTCATACCGCTCTCCGTTATAGCTTCGAATCTCAGTAACCTTTTCCTTGCCCCAAGGTAAGGTAAGCTCCTGGCGATTTTTCAAACTACCGCCCACCAGTCGCACATGGGTGAGGCGATTGCCGTTTTTATCACGACCTATTTTGAATACCCGCGCTCCGAATTCACTTCCCAACTGCGGCTCTTTCGTGTAATGCTCTAATGCCTGAAGCAGTGCATCTACGCCTTCGTTTTTAAGCGCAGAGCCAAAAATACACGGAAACAATTGACGTCTTACAATGGCGTCTGTAACGTCTTCCACGCGAACATCTCCGGTCTTGGTATAGAACTCCAGCATCTTTTCGTTGGCCATGGCCAGTTCTTCCAGGACTTCGTCACTTCCGGATACCAGATTATCACTGACGGTAAGATTAGAAAAATCCACAAATTCCCCGGACAACTGCTCCTGCAAATTGGACAGCAGCCAAGCCACATTCTCCCGGGCAATATCCATTTTGTTAATGAAAAGGAAACAAGGGACCTCGTACTCCCGCAACAATTTCCACAGCGTACGGGTATGACTCTGAACACCATCCAAACCACTAATTACAAGGATGGCGTAATCCAAGACCTGCAAAGAGCGCTCCATCTCCGCCGAAAAATCCACGTGCCCCGGCGTATCAAGGAGCGTCACTTCCATATCTCCATAGGAAAAGCGCGCCTGTTTAGAGAATACAGTAATCCCTCTGGCTCGCTCAATTTCCTCTGTATCAAGATAAGAATCCCGGTGGTCCACTCGCCCAATGCGACGAATGGTCCCACCATCAAATAATAAGCTTTCCGATAAAGTTGTTTTTCCGGCATCCACATGCGCAACGATGCCTAACACAAGATGTTTCATTATGTATTCACCGAATAAACATATCCCTCGTATGGAGCCATATCCGCAGTCAAAATACCGCCCACCACTTCACAGGTAACCGGCAGGATGGAATGACCCGAGGTATTGGTGAGGAAGATTCGCTGGATTTGGCCATCCGGAACTTCTGCTCGCCACGCCGGAATTTCCACATGCATATCATGGTCGCTACGGTTAATGGCAATAATCATCTTCTGGTGCGAGGTGAAACGAGCAAAGCATAAGTAATCCCGGTCTGTCTGCAAGAACAGGAAGGAACCCACACGTAGTGGCTCGTTAAATCGATGCATGAAGATAATATCACGATGATAATCTATCAATTGATAATTTGCATTACCCCAAGGATAAGTACGGCGGTTATCCGGATCTGTAAATCCGACTACCCCGGCCTCATCTCCATAGTATAAGGTTGGCGCTCCCGGCCAAGTCATCTGAATCAGTGCAGCTTCTTTGAACAACGGGATATTAATATCTTCCCCTGCAGCCTGACTTCCAAGCTGTGCCACACGTCCCACTTTGTGATTGGTTCGTGTCAAAAATCTGGAATGGTCATGATTGGACAACTGATTCATGGCGCAATACAAGGATGGAGTCAAAAACTCCGTCATGCAATGACGCATGGTCATCTCAAACCGGCGTCCATCGCCCTCTGCTTCCGGCTCATATCGATCCGAATGCTTCTCCATTCCGGTCATAAAGTAGCTGACAGGCTCCATAAAGGCATCATAATTCATGATGGTATCCCACTGATCTCCGCCTAGCCAACTAGAAGCATCGCCATAGTGCTCTGCCAAAATAATTGCATTGGGATTGGCCTTTTTAACTGCATCGCGGAACTCCATCCAGAACTTGTGATTGAACTCCGGAGAATGACCCAAATCCGCAGCAACATCCAGACGCCACCCATCTGCGTTGTACGGCTCCGATACCCATTTCTTGGCAATATGAAGAATATAATCACATAACTTCTGACTACCCTCGTAATTCAGCTTCGGCAACGTATCATGTCCCCACCAGCCATCATAGGCATGGTTATATGGCCAATGACCTTCCGGATAGAATCGGAAGTAGTCATGGTAAGGACTGTCTTTGGATACATAGGCTCCAGGCTCAAATCCATCCCTACCCTCGTATATACCTTCACGATCCAACCATTTATTAAAGGAACCACAGTGATTAAATACTCCGTCCAATATAACGCGAATACCCTTCTCATGTGCAGCCTTCACGAACTGCGCAAAGTATTCGTTGGAAGCTTCCAAATTCTTCTTGTTAGCAACACGCGCCTTATACTTGCTGGCGTTATGGTTGTCATGATCATTATAATCCAACGTCTCTCCGCCATCTTCTACAATCTTGCCGTAATGCGGATCGATGTAGTCATAGTCCTGGGTATCATATTTATGATTCGAAGGAGATACAAAAAGCGGATTAAAATATATCACCTCTACGCCTAAGCTCTTGAGGTAATATAACTGTTCCTCGACACCCTGTAAATCACCACCATAGAAATTGGTAACATCAAATTCAGATGGAGGCTGATTCCAGTCTGCAATGTGAGAAACGTTTCTTGAGATGTAATGATACTCATTATCCACTACATCGTTTGTTGGATCCGCGTTTTTAAAGCGGTCCACCAAAATCTGGTACATGACTGCACCATTTGCCCAGTCCGGTGTGGAAAATCCTGGAACAATCGCAAAGCGATACTGCCAACGGCGCTCTTCACTGACTCCATACCGATCCAGATATACAGAATGATTGTCTTCCTGGATCTCAAATATGTAATAAAACGGTGTAGAACCCAGATTCACTTTAATCTTATAGTAATCAAACAGCTCTGTTTCACGATCCAATTTCATTGGTATTCGATCGTTATTTGCGCACAAAAAAGTTTCCACACGTTCACCATGTGCAACACGAATTCGCACGTTCACCGTTTGTCCTTTTTTTGGTTGCCATGGATCCACATAATCTCTTGTGCCATCACTGAAAATCGCATCCCAATTCATATCCATTCCTCTTTTCGTAAAAATGAATAAAAAAAAGACAGCTACGAACGCTGTCTTTTTAGGAGAAGGTATTTCTACTATGGGGGATAGTAAAAATATAATGTATTGGGGGGTTTTTACGTATGTAATTATATCATCCCCATCACATATGTGTGCACAAACTTAACAATTAATCAAAGAAATAATTGTGCACTTTTACTAAACACCCTCTACTTTAACGCCCTCTCCGTTTTGTACATCCTCGGACTTCGGATATACCTGGTCACCAAACAGCGCTTCAAATTCTTTGCGACCAATCTTTTCTTTTTCGAGAAGAAGTGATGCACATGCATGCAACACGTCCTCATGTTCACGAATAATCGTACGAGCACGGTCGTAGCATGAATCTATGATACGTTTCACTTCCTGATCAATCTCTGCTGCTTTGTCATTGCCGTAGCCACGAACACGTCCAAAGTCTCTTCCCACAAAGACTTCATCCTCATCATCGTCGTAGCAAACCGGTCCAATGGATTCAGAGAATCCATACTTAACCACCATATCATGAGCTGCTCTGGTAGCTTTCTTAATATCACTGGAAGCTCCTGTAGTCACATCGTCAAAGATTAATTCCTCTGCTACACGACCACCTAGAGAAACAATAATATCCTGCTCCATCTTGCCCTTGGTATTAAACATCTCATCACGCTCTGGAAGAGGCATGGTGTAACCTGCCGCACCCGGGCCCGTCGGAATAATTGACACTGAATATACCGGTCCAACATCCGGCAATACATGGAATAAAATGGCATGTCCAGCTTCATGATAAGCTGTAATCTTCTTCTCATGATCTAAGATGACACGACTCTTCTTCTCAGTACCAATACCAACCTTAACAAAGGATTGCTTGATATCCGACATCTTAATAAACTTGCGATCCTGCTTTGCTGCAAGAATTGCTGCCTCATTTAACAAGTTCTCAAGGTCAGCCCCTGTGAATCCGGCAGTTGTCTGAGCAACTACCTTCAAGTCCACATCATCGGCCAACGGCTTGTTCTTGGCATGAACTCCGAGAATCTCTTCTCGTCCGCGAACATCCGGCCGTCCAACGAATACCTTACGATCGAATCGACCCGGTCTCATAATCGCTGGGTCCAAAATATCTACACGGTTGGTTGCTGCCATTACAATAATGCCTTCATTCACACCGAAACCGTCCATCTCAACCAACATCTGGTTCAGAGTCTGCTCACGCTCGTCATGTCCACCACCCATTCCGGTACCACGGCGACGTGCAACAGCATCAATCTCATCGATAAAAACAATACAAGGTGAGTTGTGCTTGGCTTCTTCGAACAAATCACGTACACGAGACGCACCTACACCGACAAACATCTCTACGAAATCAGATCCGGAGATAGAGAAAAACGGTACGCCAGCCTCACCGGCAACAGCCTTAGCCAACAATGTCTTACCGGTTCCCGGAGGGCCCACCAACAGTAATCCCTTAGGAATTCGAGCTCCCACGCGGGTGTACTTGGCAGGATCCTTAAGGAAGTCAACAATTTCTACCAGCTCTTCCTTCTCTTCCTGCAATCCGGCAACATTATCAAAACGCACATCAATATTTTCCTGGGTTGTCATCTTGGCACGACTCTTACCAAAATTCATCATCTTGGCATTGGTGCCGCCGGAGCTTGCCGCTATCTGTCCATTCATCAGAATCATGAACAGTACAAACACAACTGCCACAATCAGTAGCATCGGCAAGAACTCTGTAAACCAACCATCCTGCGGAACATCGTTCAGCGTGTATGGAAAGTTTGCCTCGTTCAAATAATCTTGGAAGTCATTAACATCTGAGACATACATGGTATATGACTCATTCTTGTCCTTCAGGGTGATATTCACCGTACCTGTTGGCACCTGTGTGTTCTGGCTAATGGTGATGGATGCCACTTGGTTGGCTTCCATAGCCTCACGCAACTGACTCATTGTATAATTCGACGTCCGTGTTCCGGCAAACATATACCAAAAGAAAATGACCAGCAAAATCAAAATGATATACGCGCCAAATCCGGTTCTTCTCTGTTTCAAAGGATTCATCCTCCCGTTCTACTTCGGTGTCTACTTATTATCAAAATCCACTACACCGATGTACGGAAGATTACGATACTTCTGATCATAGTCCAAACCATAACCTACAACAAAAGCATCCGGAATCGTAAAACCGGTATAGTCAACCGCAACGTCTACTTCACGACGATCCGGCTTGTCTAACATGGTACACATACGCACGCTTTTTGCCTTGCGCTCCTTGAAAAAACCAGCCAAGAAATTCAAGGTGTTACCACTATCAATAATATCTTCAACGATTAATACGTTCTGGCCTTCGCAATCCAAGTCTAAATCCTTGGTAATCTTAACTTCGCCAGAAGATACCGTGCCGGCACCATAACTACTGGTTGCCATAAAATCAATAATGCAAGGTACCGTAATACGCTTTGCTAGTTCGCATGCAAAAAAGGAAGCGCCCTTCAAGATGCATACCAGATATACTGTCTCGCCCTTGTAGTCCTCACTAATCTGCGCACCTAGCTCTGCGATACGTGCAGATAACTCCTCCTCTGGAATCATCACGCGAATACTATAATCGTTCATTTCCTTTAGTTCCTCCAAACCTCAACTTTTAATACTAGATTGGTATCATCTGTTACCAGTGCCGCTTCGCTACGGCGATAACCAACCACCCAAAGAACGTTCTGGCCTTCTGCCAGAAGCGGTATAGAATCCCGTTCTTCCTTTGGGATTTTTTCATCGATAAAATAGTCCTTCAGTCGCTTGGTTCCACCATCAGACAGGGTCTGAATCCGGTCTCCAACCATACGACTTCGGATATTTAACTTGTCTTTAATCTTATCATAATCGAAGATTTTCGCATAGGTGTTTCGGGTATCGATTTCGGCTCCCTGTGCCCATTTGGACACTTCCATATGAATGTCATATTCATCCAGCGAAATCTCGTAACTCTCACCCTCGGAAAGCCTCGGAATATCAATGGACCATGGATCTTGCGGTATTTCTTCATCGGAAATCTTCTCAACAATCAGTTCTTCATAGTCTGCCTTCACCACAATACCTGCCGGTAGATTAATCTTCTTGCCCACCTCAGCAGATAATAGCTCTACTGCGCTTACAAAGTGCTGGCGCGTAACATCACGAATTCCGCCACATTCCTGCAAGAGGAACCGACGAACGACCTCCGCCTGCATAGCCTCCGGATACTTTAATAGCTTCTCGCGTACAATACCCTGCTTGCCACGGACGGCATCTAAGATTCGATCCGCATCATCCATATGACTCTTGTACAAGCGACTCAACTGCTTAGCACTTTCATTGATGTGACCGATTGCCTCAGAATTAATCTCCCGAAGCACCGGTAATATGTCATGTCGAATCCGATTCCGAGCGAAGTTATCATCTGCATTGGTGGAATCCGTTACAAAGGGCTGCTCCTTGTCTGCAAGATACATCTCGATTTCGCCTCGCTCCACGCACAGCAACGGACGAATAATCTTGGTGCCATCCTTTCTGGGACTAAGTGCCTCCATTCCGCACATTCCCCGAATGCCGGTACCTCTGGCCATCTGATAAATAATGGTCTCCACATTATCATCTGCGTTGTGAGCCACTGCAATCTTGCCACCTCGCTGGCCGTGCTTGGCAGTCTGAATCAAGGCCTCATAACGCAATCGGCGCGCCGCCTCTTCCAAAGACATGTGTTCTAATTCTGCCAACTCCGGCGCATCCACATCCACCTGATGAAACGGAACGCCGTGAGAAATGCAAAGTTGCTCGACAAACCGTCCATCCTCAACACTTTCTTCGCCGCGAATACCGTGTTCCACATATACTGCCTGCACCTTCAAATCCAATTCCTGCTGCAGGTCTAAAAGAACAAAAAGCAGGCACACCGAATCTGCCCCACCGGACACACCCACGGTCACCTGCTCTCCCCGCTCTAGCAATTCATTTGCTAATATGAAATTTCTAACCTTGTCTAAAAAACTAAGCATGTTCACCTCTATATGAAAAACCCCCTCGGGCCCCCTAATCGTCGGTCTGACGGAAAATAATCTCGTTCTCATGAGCTAAGCCAAGCTTGCCATGAGCGGCATTCTCCACGTATGTATCCGAATGGGTGTACTCTTCATAAGTCTTCAGATTCTCAGCTTCTGCCTGCTGCACCTCCAGCTCTTCCTGTAAAGCTGCTTCCTGCTTCTGATACTCCGCATTCTTGCGATACAGTGTTCCAATCTGAATTGCCATAACTACAATCAGAAATAATGACAATATTCCAACATAACCGAGGCCATGTCCACCTTTTCGTCGTGTGCGCTTCTTACTCATCTCCACACTCCTTATGTTCCATAGATTTCTTTTCCACTCTAACAGTTCTTATCGCAAGTGAAAAGATTAAATTACACATAACGGAACAAATCTTTTGCCTCGTCCTTCTTGGTAGTCTCCTGCAAATCCAAGACTTCTACCTTAACCGTTTTGTTACCAAATGCAATTTCAATCATATCTCCCACCTTGACATTCAAAGAAGCCTTGGCAGGCTTGCCATTGACGGATACACGACCCGCATCGCAGGCTTCATTCGCCACGGTACGACGCTTAATCAAGCGGGATACTTTTAAAAACTTATCTAATCTCATAACAGTATTATACCATATTGTTGTAGTGCTTCAAAATAAAAGACTCGAGGCCTATAGCCCCGAGCCATTCATTTCCCTTAATTGTCGGAATTACTTATTAACAGCGTCCTTTA
>JAILCW010000001.1 GCA_024690265.1 Lachnospiraceae bacterium
AAGCCTGCGCGTCTGCCAATTCCGCCACTTCTGCGAACAAATGTTATTCTACCTATTATCACCCTAGAAGTCAACAGATTTTAGATAAAAAAACTCCTGCCCAAGAAGGTTCTCGGGCAGGGGAAAACAATCATTCTATGCCTCTTCTAACCGGAAGAAACTAATCTGCTGATCCAACTGCGCAGCCAAACTCTTCAGCTCATCTGCACTCTGGTTAATCACCTCAAAGGTTGCATTCAACTCTTGCATCGAAGCGTTGGTCTGCTCGGAAGAAGCAGCATTCTCTTCGGAAATTGCCGACAAATCTTCGATGATGGACAATAGGTTATTCTTGGCCTCATCCAAAGCACGGATACGTCCGGCAATCTCATCGGTACCCTCGGTAACAGAGATCACGCCGCGCTCCATCTCTTCCATCACACCCTTGGTCTCATCAATCTGCTTGGACTGATTGTCCAAATCAGCATTCAGACGCTCAATGGTCTCAACAGAACGGCTGGACTCCAATGCCAGTTCATCAATGATACGCTTAATCTCATCTGCGGACTTGGAAGACTGATCTGCCAAATCCTTAATCTCATCTGCAACAACTGCGAATCCACGCCCGGCCTCACCGGCACGAGCAGCCTCAATAGAAGCATTCAGTGCCAACAGGTTGGTCTGGGATGCAATATCCGTAATCAACTGGGTGGCATTGGTAATATTCTGTACCGCATCATTGGTATTGCGGGTTGCCGCATCAATCTCTGCCATAGAGGTAACAACGCCTACGTTCTGTTCTAACAAAATCTCCAATGCCTTCATGGAATTCTGGCAAGCCTGCTTCATGTTACCTGCATAATCCGATAGGGTAGATACATTGTTGGAAATGGTATCAATGTCTGCACCGATATGATTCACATTACCAACCGAATCCTGCACGCTCTCTGCCTGAGACACGGCGCCCTTACTAATATCATCCACTGCATTCGTTACCAGAGCAGATGCATTAGCCGCATGCTGGGAGGAATCCGATAACTCATCACCGGAATGACTAACATTATCAGATAAGTTCTTGGCATTGCCCATAATCTCACGCAGCTTCGTTGCAAGCTCATTGACATTATCTGCAATAATACCAAGCTCATCATTACGATTAATATGCTTCTCCTCTACATGAACAGATAGTTCACCGCTTGCAAGAACATCAACACTATGTGCCACAGATTTCATGGCCTTACCGGCACGAACTGCCATATAGGTACCAAACAACATTAATGCAATTCCGCCTATAATAATAACGATTAGAATCAGTGTTGTTACACGATTCACTGCCGTAGTCACATCCGCACTTCTACGTCCGGCAAACATCATACCAACGATGGTTCCATCATCCTGCTGCAGCGGTGTGTAATATCCATAGAACTTGACGCCGCCAATATCCAAATTCTGCTTGTAGGCGTCATGGCCCTGCTTAATCACCTCTTCAACAATCGCGGCAGAAGCAGTGGTTCCAACCAAATAATTGCCGGAGCCATCCTTTAACGTTGTACACGCACGGGTATCACCATAGAAAATGGTGTACTCTAACCCTGTCAACGCCTTGGCGGATTCCATGATTTCCAGATACTCATCATAGACTTCCTCCTCACCCTTGGTAAGGGTTGCGTCATCATATCTCCACTCGCCATCCCAAACACTGGTAAATTCACTGTTTGCCTGAACACAAGCAACACGTAGTTCTTCTTGCACCATGTTAAAGTAAGTATTCTTGACCTCAACAATACCCAAAACGCCAATGATAACACCTACAATCACTGCAAATGCAACCGAAAACAAAACTACCCGACCTACCAGCTTTCCCTTACGCTCTTTTTTCATGGTTTGAACTCCCCTCTTTCATTAGTTATTCTAAGTACTTGCTTTCAAACTCATCTTGCGTCAATGGCTTGTCGTATAGATACCCCTGAATCATATGTACCTTCATATCCTTCAGAGCATCCTGCTGCGACTGTATCTCTACGCCCTCAACAATAACATTTACATGAATGGTATCTGCCAGTTCTGCCACGGTCTTAACAAATGCATCGGAAAAATCGTCCTCCCCGACCTCATTCACGAAGCACTTATCAATCTTAATCACATCCAGCGGCAATTCTCGCAGATAACTCAATGAAGAATAGCCTGTTCCAAAATCATCCAGAGCCAAGCGAACGCCCAATGCCTTCAACTCATTCAGAACCACAATCATATTCTCCATATCACCCGCGGCGGTGCCCTCTGTTACTTCTAACGTCAGGTTCCCCGGATAGATACCTGTGTATATCAACGCATTACGAACCGTATCCACAATATTCTTTTGTTGTAACTGAACCACCGAAAGGTTGACGTTGACCTTGTACTCCGGATGACCAAAGTCATTCCAGAACTTGCAACGCTTGCAAGCCTCCACTAACACGTGCTCGCCAATGGCATTGATTAGGCCTAAGTACTCTGCCAGGCTAATAAACTCCGTTGGCATAATCATGCCCAGTTCCTTAGAATCCCATCGAACCAACGCCTCCGCGCCACAACACGGGTGATTCTTCTTGTTCACATCCACCAATGGCTGATAGTAAACCACAAACTCCTTGCATCCACCTGCCACAGCCTCTCGCATGCAACGTTCCAAGTCCAGGCGACGCTGGGAATGGGTGGATGTTGCTGCATTGTAGGATTCCACCTGATTCTTGCCCTTCTTCTTGGCTTCAAACAATGCATAATCCGCACGCTGCATCAACGTATCCTCGGAAACACCATCCTTCGGGAAGCTAACAATACCCATGCACATGGTACAATAGTAGTCTTTGTCCCCTAAGTTCCATGGCTGTTCAAAACGCTTACGAATGGTTTCTGCAATGTGCTCCACTTCTGCTTCCTTATAGTAAGGAACCAAAATCGCGAACTCATCACCACCCAAACGGTAAGCAACTGCACGCTCACGACAGATACTCTTCAGGGAATTGGCAACCATAGTCAACAGATTGTCGCCATTCTTATGTCCCAGTCCATCATTGATATCCTTGAAATCATCCAGATTTAAAGTCATGAATGTACCCTGATCTCCGCCGGAACGAACCGCGTCACGGATATAATCCAGGAAGTCCTTGCGGAATCGATGACGATTGTACAATCCCGTCAAATCATCGATATTGGCCTGTTCCTCAATCTGCTTCTGGTATTCCTTCATAGCGGTCACATCATATAGGGTGCACATCTGCACCTCGCGACCATCCACCCAGTGAATCATGGCACGGGTTACGGAATACCATCGGCCAGACACCTTGGCATAGTATTCATTAGACTGCTCATTCTCCGGAACATCTCCCAGAAAGCAGGTCTCAAAATCCATACGGTCGGATAACTCCACCAACATATTGTTGAAGGTATCATTGGAGTACAAAATCGCTCCGTGATTCGCCTCTAATACGCAAATACCACAACCGCTGTTCTCTAAGATTGCATCAATGGCTGCATAGGAGCTCGCCAATGAATTCTTGGTGATACGCTTTAACAAAATGGTCTGGAGCACGCGCTTGACGTCATTCAAGAATCGCACATCCTCCACCGCCCACTTCCGAGGCTTCTTAGATTCCATGAATCCTAAGTACATAGACAATTCGTCATTGACCATCAACGGCAGATAAACGCCTGCCGTAATACCAAACTCCTTGAAGAACTCACCAAACTCCTCCGGCATCAATGAATCAGAAGAAATGGTGTATGGGCGTCCGGTAAAGTACGGAATTGCACTACTCTGCAGCTTGTTGTACTGCTTAATCATGGACGGATGACCTTGATTGCACCATTCGCAGATGAGATCCACCGTCTCACCATCCATATTCAAACGTAATAAATTACAATGGGATAAACCAAGATACTCCCCCGCTAACGTCAAAACATTGTCAGCGATTTGATTAAAGTCCCCATCAGATTCTAATAGCTTCAAGACCTCTGTTGTCACCTCGTTGCGGTGCAACATCTGCTTGAGCTTGCTCTGGGTACTCTGGGTTTCTTCTAAACGATCCTCTAGCATAAATCCATGGAACTTCTCCTGGAAATATACTTTGGTCAATAATTCAATAAAATTAACTGCCGCCTCAAAATCATCTGAGGTAGTCATGCGCATATCCGATGGAACACGGTCCACATCTGTCTTGAGATCAGCAGCAATGGCGGATACCAGCCACACTCCAAGGAGCTTACCGCTCTGTCCACGAATTGCAACAGCCTTGTACTTGATGTATGGCTGATTGGAATCTCCGGAGATAACATCTTCCAAATCGTCATCTCGGAAGGATGCAATCAACGTCTTCTCCATCTCCACGGAAATATGACGTCGCATGAATGCTTCCTCGTCCTGGGTACCGGAGAACTCAGTAATCCGGTTATAGGTCATGCCATAACAAATCGCATAAATGTGATTGCTGCGGCAAAACAAGTCCTGCATCGACTGCATCACCTGGCGATTGGCATCATCCTCATGAAACTTATACATATTCACTTTATCGTCCACGTTATTCAAGTCCTTCATCCTGCCTCCGAATGATATAAAGTGCTTTGGTCTTGCCAAATGGCGCCTGCAATTGAAGCTTCAAGTTCTCATGCAGTCGCAAATTCTTCTTGAGCAAATTCTCCTCTGCCGTAATCACCATCCACACAGAATCTTCTCTGGTAATAGCCAAGGCGTTCTGGAAAAATCCACGGAAGAACGCATTCTTTTCCCCCGGTTCCTTATGGAACAAATCCGGAAGCTCCCCCAACAATTCAGCAAACGATTGCCGATTGGTAAAATCGAAGAAATCGCGCTGAATGAAATGTATATCCACACCGGCAGCCTCTGCATTCTCCCGGCCGCCACGAATAGCATCTCCAAAAATATCACAGCCAAAGGTCTCTCTGGCAGGGGCGATTCGATCACACTCCACCAACCAAGTCCCCTCTCCACAGAATGCATCCACACGAAAAACACCCTTCTGCAGAAATGGCTTGCAAATCAAAGCAGCTGCCGCAGCCTTCTGCGGTGCCATAGATACAGCGCTGGTATGCTTGCGATAAGCAAACCGCTCTGCGCCCAAATCTCCCGGCCACAGGAACACACCAAAGGTTCCATCACGGCGAGGAAACAACACCAGCTCAATCTCGTAATCCGCCGGCGCATTATATAAGTAGCCACCGGTTGCATCCTCTAATGCAGCGGAAGCTCGCTTCATAAGAGCAATACGAGCATCCTGCTCATACTTCCCATAAATATCCAAGCGAAAAGAAAATGCCTTCTCTTCCACGTACAACTCGGATAATAACTTCATTAATCCACTATTGCGAAATCCATCACAAAAATCCGATTCACACACCGGATGTTCCTTGGCCTGCGGGACCTGAATCAGCAACTGCTCGTATAAACGATTCTCAACCAGCTTCGCCGGTTGCTTGCCCTCAACCAATAATCCAAAAGGTAATCGTCGTCCCTGGGGATACTCCTCTGCAATAAGATTCAATAACCAAGGCTCACTGCGGAATAACCACATCTTGCCGCGAGGCAAATCCTTGCGGGTATGTCCCCCGGACTCACTCAATGCAGATAATAACTGCCCCAATTGCGCTCGCTCTTTGCGAATGTGCTTCTGGTCTTCTGCGGAAAAATCCCAAGAAGACAGTTGGTCAAAGCGTTGACGAAGGCCCTCTTCATAAGGCTTGGCATCAAAAGCGCTCATAGCCTTAATATATGCCTCTCTAACGAAAAGAGTCTCCTCACTCCGATATGTATTATACAGCGCTTCGCAGACAGCTGAAGCATCCTCCGTTTCCCACGGAAGCATAGACAACAGCTGTGCAGTATTCTTTCTGGTCTTGGCATCTTCCGATGCCAATAATCCGCACCACTCATCTCTTGATAAAGCGGCAAGACACTGCTTAGAATCCCCCGGATGAGCCTTTAGCGCATCAATCAGACCACGTAGACTCTCTCTCTGGTTTTCTCCTGTTTTTAATTCCGACAAAAACTGCTGCATTCTATATATTTCCTTTATTTATCCTATGTTTCATTTTACTGTATTTACCTATAAAATGCACTACAGGAAATTCAATTGTGCAAATTGCATAATTTCAGGTGTGAGAAATTGTATATTTTGTTATTTTGACAATTGAAACGCCACAGTTGGGGTGATAATATAATACATGTCTTGAGAACACATCCCCCCAATAAGGTGTTCTTAAGGTCATTTCCCCTTTATATATTTATATAACCCCCCTTTTAAAATACAACCCCGTTGGTTGTATTTTTTTTTGCAAAAAAACGGGCCTCCGCATTCCCCTGCGGAGGCCAACTTTCATTTATGATCTATTCTTCTTTTTTCTTTTTTCCACGAATTGTATAAAGCATCATCGCTGAAGCAGCTACCACAACGATCAGAAGTGCGATTGTCAAATCATCCTGATGTCCCGTCTTCGGAGAAGAACTCGTAAACTCAGTCTCTGTAATACCCGCTGCACGCAACTGATTGGCTGTTACACCTTCATATACCGTGATGTAAACCGGTGAGAAATCACCGAAGGTTCCAGTGGCCTGTCCATTTACCACATCTACAATCTGACGCGTCCAACGGCCGCCATGGAAGTGGGAAATCACTGCTGCTGCCGTTCCAGTAACACCTACATCGAAGGAAACCTTGCCGCTTCCTGTCGCCTGCACATCCATAGAGAAGGACTTCGTGCTGTTAATACCTGCTTTCTGTGTCTTCTGATATAGATTGTTGACTTCTTCTGCCAACTGACTTAAGGCATTTTTATCTGTAATTGCAGTAACACTGGTAATCTTCACACCACTGGATGGGTGAACTGCGCTAGCACTCGGTGTTGTAGCATTATCTGCATAAAACTTGCCGGTATCATATGGCTTATTTGCTACGGACTGCAAGGTCGGTCCGGTAGCTGTCGGTGCTGCAGCCGATGTTTCAGTCATTTCAGTCGTTTCAGTCGTTTCAGTCGTTTCTGAAGTTGACCCGGAATCTGATTCAGAAGTCGCCTCAGAAGCTGTTGCTTCTCCTGTTCGAACGATGGTAAATGTTGAGAACTCTGCTGACGGGAAGGTTAGCATCTGGGTATCTGCATCATATGTTGCATCCACCTTGGTTAAAGTTCCGTTATGTTCTCTTACAACTGCATAAGTGCCGTCACTTGCACCATCTAACTTGAGTCCAACATTAATTGGACTACTAATCTCTGTTACATCACTGGACCAATACTCGCCATTACCCTTACTTACAATATTATCTACATCAATATCTACAGTAGATAATACAGTTCCGCTTGTCACATCACTTACTCCGGAAGGAGTTGTAGCATCTGCAACGGTTACTCGAAGGTTACCACCGTTAGCAGTTGCATTGGCTCCATCTCCAATGGAAACATCGGAGACTGCAGTTGCAGCAGAGGCGTCAGTAATATCATCTGCTGGGCTAACTACTGCGTTGAAATGGAAGTTAGAATCTACCATATCAAAACGGAATACACCTATGCTATTCATTGGTTCAATGTCCAACCAACCATTAACTCTCAATCCTGTTACCTGATATCCATAATCAGGAACCAACAAGAAATAGAACGGTTCGCCAATACGCAAGTTAAAATCTGTTCCATCTAGAATGGTAGATGGGTCATCATCTTGCAATTTATAAATACGACAATGTTCTACATACTGGTCTGCCGGAGCGCTCGAATCATAGCTCCAGCTTACATTACGGGTATCATCAAATTCAAATCGGAAATTGATGCTATCCGTGGTTGGATCAATATCCACGCCTTGCACATAATTCTGTGCACCGGTAAATATCTGATGATCCGCTGATAATACAAATACATGGTTTTCATCGTCACGAATCTCATCAAATACATCAAAATCATAGCGATTCTCACCGCGAGTCACTTCTACCCAGCCGTTTTTAAAAAATCGCAAGCAATCTGCTGCCAGCTGCGCATCATTTCCCGGGAACGAAATAATAAGATGCGTTGCTCCCGAAGGAATTGGCTGAGGACTATCGGTACTACCTGAATATACATATGGATCACCAATCAATTGGTTGCTTGCATCATAGAATTCAATCCACATTGCTCCAGGGAAATCATCATATCCGATACGGTTATCAAGATGGACCGTATACTGACCTACACCTGCATTTTGTCCGCCACCGCCACCTGGTCCTGGCGCACCTACGGAGCGGAATTCTACAGCAGCCAATTCAACATCAGTAGCACCAGCGGTAACCTGATAACCATTTTCACCAGATAATCCACCCGTAATCGAGCTATTTGCCTGATCATTCAAAGGCAATGGTGTAGGCGAATTATTCTCTCGATAACTTGTTCCACTCGGATCCACGCTATACCCATTTTCCGGAACGATACGAATAAACAAGTTACTCGTAGTTGCGCCTAATGTTACAGCCTGATTATTCATGTTAGAAGTAACATCAACCCATGTTGCTTTATCATCAGCGCTATATTGAACTTTACCCTGTGCAGACGTATACCCGTCACGGAATGTTATCGTAACATTAATCGTTTCACCCGCTGCACTTACTCTCTCTAATCCCTTATCCGCCCCCAACACAGCCGCGAAAACCAAGGTGAATACAAAGATGATTGACGCGGCCTTTTTCACGAATTGCTTCGTCATAAAAAGACCTCCCCTCAAATCCCCCAGCATGTGTTTATAAAGCTACCTATTAATTGTAGCCCTCCACAATATTACTGTCAATTCATCATATACATCGATATTGTCAGATTTTATTTGTGCATATAAAAAAGGCCCTCGCTCCAGCGAAAGCCTTGTCATCACCGGGCTGCAATAACTCAAAAAACCAAACTTTCTACTCTAAATCTTTATCCAGAATTCCAACCACTAACCAGCGATTGGATGAATTGGACGTACACGTGGACAATACCACATAATGGTCCTTCCCTTCAATCCCCGAATTTTCATAGAAATGATTGCGCTCACTCTCTCCTAGGGAATAAATATCCTTTATAAAGTTTTCCACGTCGCTAGGAGATGTGAAATTATTAAAATACGCCGGAATCAAACGGTCATCATAATTTACAGCCGCAATTACCCGATAAGTCTGGGCCGTTGTCGGGGTGTAGATATGGAACTCATTATTGGTATCGAAGAACTCACGATCCTCATAATTGTGTAAGGTAGCAAAAATAGAGCCATTCTTCATGTTGTGACCATACACCACCGTCACCTGATCGGTAAAATCCGCTGCATTCAACTTCTGAATGTAGACGCAGCCCGGATAACCACCGGAGCCATCCAAATTATGGCTTAGATAGAAGTCCTCTTCCATCTCCGGCTTGCTCTGCAGAATCGGATAGTCCACTTGCGTCTGTGGCACTTCCAACCAAGCAACAATGTCCTCGTTCTCCTGCCAAGCCTCCTCGAAGTCAATCGGAATCACCACCGGCTCTTCCTCTTCCACTTCCGGAATCTCCACCTCAATGTCAGGCACAGACCTCACCGTCTCCTGCAACGCCTCCATCTTTTCCTGATTCTGACGCTCCTTCACCTTAATAACGGTCAATGTACCAATGGAACCAAGAATCATCACTCCACATAAAATGATAACAACGATTCTCTTCTTATCCATAAGGAACTCCCCAAATTACAAAAACCTTAGTTAGTCAATGGTATAAATCCATCCTTCCGGTGCCTCGATGGTACCCATCTGGATTCCGGTCAGTGTATCATACAGTTTCTTGGTGTAAGGACCCATCTCCTCCATACCGGCAGGGAAGCAAATCTCCTTGCCATGGTCGTTGATCTTGCCAACCGGAGAAATAACTGCTGCAGTACCACAAAGGCCGCACTCAGCGAAATCCTTCAGTTCATCGAAGTAAACCTCACGATGCTCTACCTTCATGCCCAGATACTTCTCAGCAACCACCATAATGGAACGACGGGTGATGGAAGGAAGAATACTGTCGGACTTTGGAGTAACCAAAGTGCCATCCTTGGTGATAAAGATAAAGTTGGCTCCGCCGGTCTCCTCAACCTTGGTTCTAGAACCGGAGTCCAAATACATATTCTCAGCAAAGCCCTCTTCATGTGCCTTAACGATTGGGCGAAGGGACATCGCGTAATTCAGGCCAGCCTTGATATCGCCGGTTCCACGAGGAGCCGCACGGTCATAATCAGACACCTTGATGGTGATAGGCTTAGCGCCACCCTTGAAGTAAGGGCCAACCGGTGTTACTAAAATACGGAACATGTACTCATCCGCCGGCTTAACACCGATAACCGGGTTAATGCCCATCATATATGGACGAATGTATAGGGTTGCACCGGAACCAAAAGGTGGTACCCATGCTTCATTTGCTTTAACTACCTGCTTTACCGCATCCAAAAAGCGATCTTCTGGGAATGGCGGCATAACCAAACGCTCTGCAGAATCCACCATACGAGAAGCGTTCAGGTCCGGGCGGAAGCAAACAATGTGTCCGTCCTCGGTGGTGTAAGCCTTCAGGCCCTCAAATACTGTCTGTGCGTACTGGAATACACCTGCACACTCATTCAAGGTAATGTTCGGGTCACTAACGATTGCACCGTCATCCCATTTCCCATCCTTATAATAGGAAACGTAGCGATAATCCGCTACCATGTAACCAAATCCAATGTTTCCCCAGTCAATGTCTTTCTTTTCCATAATCGTGCCTCCAACTTTTGCTATGTTTGTAATCTTTTTCCAACTATTATCGGTCTTTTAAAAAACGGTGTCAAGAAATCCTCCACATCCTATGTTGTTTTTTACCAAGAGGTGTTTTATACTGAAAATAGTAACATAATCATTGTATTGTCTAACATTTATGGTACGCAGGAGGAATCTATGCATACATTTCAGCCATTTCCGATTACAACTTTGGAATTCAACCCGTTTCAATTAATCGGTCAGCAGGGTTTTGTTGCTACCGCAGAAGCCGATGGGCACATCAATACCACCACCGTTACCTGGGGCGGTATGGGAATTTTGTGGGGGAAAAATG
The DNA here is from genome assembly GCA_024690265.1 of Lachnospiraceae bacterium. GTDB lineage: Bacteria > Bacillota > Clostridia > Lachnospirales > Lachnospiraceae > XBD2001. The sequence goes on from JAILCW010000001.1 coordinate 11,059, forward strand.
TAGGATTCATATGTCTTTCGGATTCGAAATATACCAAGGAGCTCATTGATGCCAGTGATACGTTTTCCATGACCTTCTTTGATCCGGACCAGAAGAAGTACCGCACTTCCATGAAATATCTGAACGCAGTTTCCGGAAGAACGGAGGATAAGATTGCAGCTGCCGGCCTAACGGTTAACCGCACCATGAAGATACCATTTATCGATGAAGGCAACTTCATCCTTCTGTTACGTAAGTTAGCCACCATTCCGATTACACCGGATGTCATTGATAGTGTCAATATTGTGAACACCTTTTATCCGGATCAGAACTACCACACCATGTTCATCGCAGAGATTACGGATGTATTGGCAAGATAATCACCAAATGAAAAGGACTATCCAACTAGGGATAGTCCTTATTTTTAACCGTCTAATTGGTCCAATCTCCACAGAAGCTCCTTGTAGGTCTCCTCAAAGGTCTCAAAGCTCTGCTTGGCCAGTGTGATATCGCCGGTGCGCAGGGCCTCTACCACAGGGATTACCACCTCTGTTACATTGTAGAGACACAGGTTCTGACACATGCCCTTGATGGTGTGAGCACACTGAAAAGCTGTTTCCACATCTCCGGCATCCATCGCATCTTCCAAACGATCAAAGTGCTCGTCTTCACGAATCATCAGCACAAACCGACGGATGGCATCCGTACTGGAAATATGCCGACGCATAATCCGTAAATCCCCTAGTCCATCATAAAAATCATCTAATGTCATAACCCATCTCCCCCTTTATTCATTAAGCGAATTGCGAATCACCTCATACAACTGCCCGATATCTATCGGCTTGGTTATACAGTTGTTCATCCCTGCCTGAATTGCCTTCACATAAGTACTGTCAGATACATCTGCCGTCAACGCAATGATTGGAACCGTAGCGGCATCCTCTCGCTCTAGTTGTCGAATCCGCCGACTGCATTCCAGGCCATTCATGCGAGGCATCTGCACATCCATAAGAATCACGTCGTATTCAAATGGAGCGCTGTTTTGGATGCAGTCTAGGGCTTCCACGCCATCGGAGCAGGCGTCTACCCGCATGCCTACCTCTTCTAACATCATACACCCAATATCGCGATTGATGACATTATCTTCTACATATAGTACGTGAAGATTCATCAACTTTGCCGGAGCATCATTCGCAATCCGCATAGATTCTTCGATGTCTTCTATTTCTCTCGTGGTACTATAATCTACCGGAATTGTAAAATAGAACGTAGAACCAAGCCCCGGCGTGCTTTCTACCAACAAATCGCCGCCCATTAGCGTCACATAGTTCTTGGAAATCGTAAGCCCCAGTCCCGTACCGGAAACTACATTGACCTCGTTCCCTTGTTCCTGCTCAAAGGGTTCAAAGATTCTCTCTATAAATTCCTGACTGATTCCGCACCCGGTGTCAATCACTGCAAAATATAACCCCTTAACTCCATCGGATAACTCCGACCTCCGGCAAACAAAGCGAATCTCCCCGCCCTCTGGGGTGTATTTGATGGCATTGCCAAACAGGTTCAATAACACCTCCGTCAAACGCTTCTTATCCACATTGACATAACAATGGCCGATATCATCCACTTCAGTAATATAGGCAAGCTGCTTCTGTGACATGAGTGGCAGAACAATATCCTCAACTTCTTGAAACAAGGCCCCCAGCTTGGTAGGCGTAGGATTCTGAATCATGTTACCGGATTCTATTTTATTAATATCTAGAATATCATTAATAATATTAAGTAGGTAATGGCCGGAAGAAGCAATCTTTTCCATGTAATCCAGGGCTATCTTAGGATTATTGCTACGCAGGCCAATCTCAGATAATCCGATAATCGCATGAAGCGGTGTTCGAATCTCATGACTCGCGCGGGACAAAAAGTTCCCAAGAATCTTGTTGCTCTTGCGTGCCTCCACCAATGCGTGTTCCAAATCCAGATTCAATTGATTAACCTGTCGGGCCAGACGCATCTCATCCGTTGCATCAATAAAGCTTCCGTACAAGCCCACAATTTCCCCTTGCTCATCATAGATTGGATGCTTGGACGCATATATTTCGTGGACCTCACCACGAACCACGCACCGTCCGGGAACCATATAGGTGTCCTCTCCCTCCAGCACTCGCTCTTCAGCGATTCTGTAGCCATCCGGGTCCGGATGCCATCCCATTTCCTCGTCGGTTTTGCCAAGCAGAACATCCTCTGACTCAAATCCATAGAAGTTCAAAAAAGCCTGATTTACTCCAATAAAACGGCGATTTTTGTCCTTCCAGAAATGGCACTCCTGGGTATTATTTATTATTTGATAGAATAAATCTTTGGGAAAATTCTGATAGCGTTCGTCCATCGTAAGTCCCCCTCCTTACTCCGTCGCACAAGTGTTAAAAAAAGGCTGTCGTACCGAAAATATACAACAGCCTTTTGTTTTATTCATTTTACTCTTATAAAATTGCTCTCGCAAGCCCTATATCTAGTCTTCAGAAGGCATAACGATGGCGATATGCACGTCATCCAACTGCTTCTGTTCTACAGTTGCTGGCGCATCCATCATAATATCCTGAGCATTCTTGTTCATCGGGAACGGAATAATCTCACGGATGGACTCTTCACCGGCAATAAGCATAATCATACGATCTACACCAGGGGCGATTCCACCATGTGGCGGTGCACCATAGGTAAATGCATTGTACATAGCAGGGAACTTGGTCTTAACATCGTCCTCGCCCAAGCCAACCAGCTTGAATGCCTCAATCATGATTTCCGGATCATGGTTACGGATAGCACCGGAAGAAAGCTCAACACCGTTACATACCAAGTCATACTGGTAAGCTAAGATATCCAGCGGATTCTGGGTACGAAGTGCATCAATACCACCCTGTGGCATAGAGAATGGGTTGTGGCAGAACTCCAACTCACCAGACTCCTCACCAATCTCATACATTGGGAAATCAACAATCCAGCAGAACTCGTAAGTATCCTTCTTCATGTGGCCTTCTGCAGCAGCACCGAGAAGCTTACGGAATACACCGGCAGTCTTCTGAGCGGTAAGCAAGTTGCCTGCAGCCAAACCAACGAAATCGCCAGGCTTCAAACCAAGTGCAGCAACTACTGCATCCTTGCGCTCCTGAAGGAACTTAGCGATACCACCAACGATCTCGCCGTTCTCGTCCAACTTGAACCAGTAAGTCTTCTGAGCGGTAGCAACCTCAACATCAGCAATCATCGCATCAATCTGCTTACGGGTAGCGGTGAAGTTATCAACTACAATAGCCTTAACCACATTGCCCTCAAATGGACCAAATCCACAATCAGCCATAACCTCAGTAGCATCCTGGAGAACCAAATCAATACGAAGGTCCGGCTTATCGGAACCGTACTTGTCCATTGCCTCTAAGTAAGGAATGCGTACGAAAGGTGCAGTGGATGCACTCTTGTATACGCCGTGCTTTGCAAAAATTGGTGGAAGTACGTCCTCAACTACTGCGAAGACATCTTCCTGAGATGCAAATGCCATCTCCATATCCAACTGATAAAACTCTCCCGGAGAACGGTCAGCTCTTGCATCCTCATCACGGAAGCAAGGAGCGATCTGGAAGTAACGGTCAAAACCGGAAGCCATCAAAATCTGCTTGAACTGCTGTGGTGCCTGTGGCAATGCATAGAACTTGCCAGGATGATTACGTGCTGGAACCAAGTAATCACGTGCACCCTCTGGAGAGGAGCAGGTCAAAATCGGAGTAGTAATCTCCATGAAGTCATGAGCAATCATAGCGTTACGAAGCTCGGCAACAATCTTGCTACGAAGAACAATCTTGCTCTTAACCTCTGGGTTACGAAGATCAAGGTAACGATACTTCAGACGGGTATTCTCATCTGCTTCCTTGGAACGATTGATCTCGAATGGAAGCTCATTGTGATCACACTTACCAAGAATCTCAATCTTAGAAGGAACAACCTCAATCTCACCGGTTGGAAGGTCTGCATTCTTAGAAGAACGCTCACGGACAACACCGGTAACAGAGATGGTGGATTCCTTATTCACGGAATCGATTACTGCCATCATCTCTTCGGTCTCAACCACAATCTGAGTGGTGCCGTAGAAATCTCTTAATACTAAGAATCCAAGATTCTTAGAAACTTTACGGATGTTCTCATACCATCCTACAAGGGTAACTTCCTTGCCTGCATCTGCAAGACGAAGCTCATTACAATTATGTGTACGTGACTGCGTCATAATACATCTCCTCACACTTATTAATTATTGAAAAATTCCACGAACTCCTCGTAGCCCTGAGCTTCGAGCTGTTCCTTCTGGAACTTCTTGTTCTTATTCATACGAACAACCAATACCTGCTGTCCGTTCTCACGAGCGGCCTTGGCCTGCTCCATAACACCAACCAACTTCTCAGCCGGATACTTCTTCTCAACCAGATAAGCCACACGCTTAGGGCTCTCCGGAATCTGGAATCCCTGCTCCATAAGGAGAAGAATGATTCGCTCAAATCCAATGGAGAATCCACATGCCGGAACGTTCTGACCGGTAAACTTACCAATCATCTCATCATAACGTCCACCGCCACCGCAGCTTCCGCCGAATTCCGGAATCGCAATCTCAAAGATGGTTCCGGTGTAGTAGCTCATACCACGAACCAAGGTCGGATCAAATACAAGGTCGAACTGCGCACCCTTGGTAGCATTCACTGCTGCTGCAATCTCTGTCATGGAATCAACAACTTCCGGTGCTAAGAAATCGCCCAAGGTCTCTGCTAAGAAGTTAACACCCTCTGCCACATCCTTCTTGTCCTGTAACTTGGTAAACAACTCCAAATACTTATCGATGGATGCCTTCTCATATCCATGACTCAGTAAGTCCTCAGACACGCCATCCAAGCCAATCTTGTCCATCTTATCAAGGGAGATAAAGATGTCATCATAATCAGCCTCTGCAAAGCCTGCATAAGCTGCCATAGCCTTCAAAATACGACGTTCATTGATACGAATGTCAAAATTCTTAAATCCAAGCTTGCCAAGTGTCGTAGTAGTTGCAGTAATAAGCTCAATCTCTGCAAGGTTACTTGGCTCACCAAGAATATCGATATCACACTGAGTAAACTGACGATAACGTCCACGCTGCGGACGATCTGCGCGCCACACATTACCAATCTGAAGTGCCTTAAAAGGACTTGGCAAATCATTGGCATTGTTGGCATAGAATCTAGACAACGGAAGAGTCAAGTCATATCGCATACCAAAGTCAACTACGTCCATCTCTTCCTTGGCCTCATCCAACTTCAGCTTCTCGCCTCGCTTCAACACCTTAAAAATCAACTTCTCATTCTCACCGCCCTGCTTACTGGACAGGTTCGCAATATTCTCCATGCAAGGAGTCTCAATCGGTGTGAAACCAAAGCTACGATAGGTATCCTTAATCACCTGTGTCACGTAATCGCGAATCTCCATCTCACGCGGGAGAATATCGCGCATTCCGTTGACAGGCTTCTTACTCAGTGCCATAAAAAATCTCCTTAAAAAATCACAATTTCCAAATCGACATTATAACATAAAGACACCCCCGCCCACAAGGACGAGGATGCCTTCCATGTTCGTATGTAAGAGCAAGCTCAAAGCATACATGTTATCCAATGACGGGAGTGTCTCACCACGCTGCCATTTGTAGACGGCCTGCGGAGCTCGAAACCCCATAAAGTCAGCCACCGCTTTCGCGGACAGATTGTTCGCCTTCATTAATTCATGAATGCGCTTTCCTGTTGCTACCATGTCAATACTTGGATATCCCATAATGAATTCCTCCTTGATGAAAAGTGTTTGTTAATAAGGTTAACAACCACAACATCCTATGCACGAGGCATTCTCACCGAAGTGATCCAAGGAGTATCAAAAAGAAACCTTATGGATAATGTAATTTTATTAGAATGTAAACTGTCAGTCAATAGAATGAACTACAAGTTCACTCAGCCCTTCTTTTGCCAGTAAGTGCGGTACAAATAGTAACCGCTCATAAGGGCGCCGGCAATGATCCAGGTGGCCGGATAGCACCATACGAGGCCGGCAACGGTTGCACGAGAGCCAAGTACAATGGTCCATCCGATTCGAACAGCGCAGATACCAACAGTGCAAATGAGTGTTGGAATAACAACATCGTTCTGGGCACGGCGGGAACCGGTAAAGGCCTCGATAAAGGCGAAAATCCAGTAGAACGGTCCCAAAATAAATGCCATCTGCATACCAATGGCGATAACACCTGCATCCTGCGTAAAGATATGGAATACCGGAACTCCAAAGCGCATCAACAAAAGTCCAAATGCCAGGGAGGAGCAAGCTCCCATGGTCAAGGTAATCCAAGTACCCTTGCGGACACGGTCCATCTTGCCGGCACCATAGTTCTGTCCGGCAAAGGTGGTGATGGACATACCAAAAGCACCATTAATCATCCACTGGAGACCATCGATACGACCGAGGGCCGCCCAGGCAGCCACCACATCAACCCCCAAGCGGTTCAGGGCTGATTGCAATACGATGTTAGAAATACCATAGGTACTGTTCTCAATGGCCGTTGGCAATCCGATACGCATGATTCTCCGTAGCATATGACGATTCAACTGGAGGCGATTCCACTGTAGACGCATACCTGGAACGCGAAACATCAGGGTAAAGGTAACTAGAATGGCGGAGGTAGCCTGTGCAATCAACGTCGCAATAGCTGCACCGCGCACACCCATACCAAATCCCATAACAAACAGTAGGTCAAGAGCCACATTCACAATAGAAGAAACAATCAAAAAGTACAGCGGCCGCTTAGAATCTCCAATGGCACGCAGGATTCCCGCTCCCATGTTGTAAACCAGCACAAACACCAAGCCCACAAAATAAATCTGTAGATACATCTTGGATTGCTCAACCAATGCATCCGGGGTCTGCATCCACGCTAAGAAGTATCGGCAGAAGAACACACCAATACCACCGCCAACAACTCCAAATAACAAGGAGAAGGCATAGGCTGTGTGTAGTGCCTGATCAATACGCTTCTCATCTCCCGCTCCATAGTACTGGGCAATAATAACTGTCACGCCAACGGACAGTCCGGAGAAGAATCCCACCACAAAGTTCACAATCTGCGAGGAAGAACCTCCGATACAGGACAACGCTTCCTTACCGGCGAACTGTCCCACAATCACAGCATCCATAGTGTTATAAAATTGTTGAAAAAAGGAACCAAGTAAGATTGGAAAGAAAAATATAAGAATCTGCTTCCAAATGGTTCCTTCCGTTATTTGATTACGATTATTCTTCATAACGGTCATTCTACCTCATTTGGGAAAAAAAATACACTCAGTCAGCGGAGTTAATTAAGAGATTGACTGAGTGCTTTTTCATAAAATATTGTAAAAAAAAGAAAGTTTATGAAAAACAGGAGCGCGATGCACTACCTGGTTTTTCCAAATAAAAAACGACAACTTCTTCCCTTGTTAAGAAGAAGTTGTCGTAGTTAACTAAATCGGTAGTTTGTAGAAACGTCTGACCATCTCTCAGACATATACAACAACAAAAATGATTATACCCCGTTGAGAAAATATGTCGACCAGACACTCACGCTCATTCCCTACTACGCTTGGTGTCATCGTGGTAGCGGCAAGATGCGCG
>JAILCW010000004.1 GCA_024690265.1 Lachnospiraceae bacterium
ATTCATTCCATCCGGCATTTTCTCAACAAACTCCATGGCACATGCCATATTCAGAACTTCAATTAACTCTTCATCCGTGGCTTCCGGTTTTACTTTGCGAAGATTCTCAGCAATGGTTCCCGAAAACATCGTGTTGCCCTGTGGAACATAGGCGAACATCTGACGAGAATATGGAGCAATCTCCATGATAGTGTCATCATTCTCGGAGTATAAATATGACTCTCCTTCCTGTGGCCGAAGCAATGCTAGAAGAATTCGAAGCATGGTTGTTTTACCTTCACCACTTGGTCCAACCAAAGCAATAATCTCATGTGGATGAGCTTCCAGAGAGGTATGAGCAAACACTTCCGTACCAGCACGATACGTATAAGAAAGATCCTCTAATTTCAAAGAAATTCCATCGTCTGCATGCTTGTGTAGAAACTCTGATGCTTCTGGACGAAGGCTATAGTCTTCATTCGGCATAGATTCAATTTCCATTAATCTGCGAGCCGATGTCGTCAGTGAAATAATCTGAGGAACAATAGAAATCAACGTATTAAGCGCAGATGTAAGATTACCGGACATAGACAAAAACAACGTCATAGTACCATATGTAATCACTCCACTAAACACGCGATAGATTCCCCAACCATAGCAACTATAGGAAACAAGCATACCTACCAAAGACATCAGCAACGAGGTTTTCACCGTCAACTTTTGGAAATCAATACGCATCTCCAAATAGTCTTTTTGAATTCCCTTCAAATACTGAATATACAGAGGTACCAAATCAAAAGCTTTGATGGTCTGCATATTAACGAAGGCTTCCTGGTTGAATCCATTCATTCGCGCCTGCATCTTTGCGGAACGATCGTTATTATTACGCATCCGTTCCATCAAAAAGCGAGACATGAACAAGGTAATCGGAGCGCTCAATAAAGCAAAAACAGCAAAGGTCCAATCATATCGTATAACAATATATAATGCACCAAAGAACTTTAGCATCGCCATGAATGCATTGGGAATATAATTCAATAGGCCAGATGCAATCAAGGACGTATCGCCTGCCCATCGTGCCAGCAAATCACCACTGTGATATTTTGTAATGCTCTCCCAATCCGTCACCATGATTTTCTCAAACATTTCCTGACGAAGTTCATTATCTACCTTTTGAGAAATCATAATATTAAGGAAACTGGTCAGCTGTGTAAATGCTAGGCTGAATATCGATAAGGCGATAGTAAGACCGAAATATTTCAGCAGTTCCCCTACACGTTGACCGGTAATGACATCAATCAAATCCTTAGAAACCAAACTAGATCCGAAACTGATTAAAATACCACCCATTCCCAGTAATGTATATAAAATCATCTGGGGTAAGTATCGCTTGGCGTATGCATAAATCCAGATGGTCTCCTCTACCATCTTCTTCAACGTGCCATCTTTCATTTTTTCGTAAATCTTAGTCAGTTTGCTCATCAATTACATCCTTCAAATAAACTACTGCCGACGTATCCTTGGTACAATAATAAAACCAAGTATGCACGCAGTCATACACGTTCTCACTAAATCGCAAATGATCCTCAAGCATTGATCCTGTGTAGCACGGAGAAATCATACGTTGGGATATCGCAAGAATTGAATCAGCAACAGACTTAGTAACCACATGGTTCTGCAATGACTGTTTGATAAAAATGATTCCCCCAAGAGGCTTACGGTAGTCATCATATATGCCAGACGTCCCATGCCAAGGCAATCCGGAGACATAGCACTTCTGATCAATGATTTCCAACAAATTCAAATCACCGTTTAAAATTGGCGTTCCGTAGGCTTCATGCCACAAATTTGCTTGCGTAGACTTGCCTGTACCGGACTTGGCGGAAAACAAATATGCCTTATCATCATAGAGAATAGATGCAGAATGAATCACGTATTTGCCATTGACCTGAGCCATAACCAAAAAGGCCGGACGCATCGCTTGGAAGAGTTCCTGGGTTATCTCATCAGAATTATCATCAACCCAAGGCAAATATGCACAAGCCAAACGGCCATCCTTGCTCACACGCACATCCTTTACGTAGTGATTACTCAAAAATACATAATGCCATTCTTCTCCCGTATCAAATACCAACAAATCCTTCGTTCGAATAACAACAGAACCAACCGGATAGGCATCCGGAGCATCCATAATTAAGGTAAAATGCTGATGAATTGTCTCCGGAGTAGCGGACAGACGAAATTGCTCCCACTCTTTCGCAAGGTATGTCATATTTCCGGAGAAGCAAAGGTTCAAATCCGCAACACAATAAAAGGTATCGGTTTCCCCCAGTTCTTTGCCTATACTATTGCAAGTATCCACCAGTTGCGCCGTTGTTAACATTTGGATGAAATCCTTGGCATCTTGCCGCAACTGCAGGTCTAATTCAGAGTTCGTCGCTTCATAAAACTGCTTTAATAAATGAAAAACAGCATCTTCGGTAATGTCCGTGCCATCAATATTCCGTAAAACAAATTCTACTACCTCATTGATTTTTAAACTCGGACGAAGTTGTGCAATCCCTTGCCCATAAGGTAACAAATAACGTTCATCCTTAATCGTTATAATCATATAATCAGTTCTTATGCGCATGAATTCTCCTCAATCCCCTCATAATCTTCCAACCAATAAACCGAAACGGACGAACCAATAGCCACAAAAAAGATAACACACGATAAATAACATTACGATGAGATATCTCCTTGTCCTTTCGAATAAAAACAGTTGCAATTCCAACAATCTGTTCTGGTGCGACTGGTCCCTCCACCGCGATTTGATTGTCTCCAACGAAGTAATATCCCTGATGGTTTTGCTTTACAACCCGGTGCAACACCAAGCGGTTCTCATTATTACGGAAAAGAACTACATCTCCTCTCCGACAAGTATGCCCTTGCAGTGGGCAAATAATCACAGAATCACGTCCGGAAACAATCAACGGATACATACTAATTCCCTGAGGCTGAATCTGCACCGACTGGCCATTCTGCAATAGTTGAACAACATCTATTTTATTCATACTTCGAAACGTCCTTAAATAATTTCATCTTCCTTCGGACTCTTGCCCGCTGTCCTGCACTACGAAGGATTTTCCAAGTTGAAACATTACGAACCCTATGATTGTTCCACATAAAGCCAAACAAAGTAATCAGCCACAAATACGGCCATAACCAAGGATTCCTAGCCCGATTTCCATGATTGCGCTTCATCTGGAAATGAACTTCCTTAAACAGTTCAAATGGTCCAATTCCCTCTAAGGCAACCATTCTTCCCTCTTCTGTTTTACCAAATTCACCAGATTCAAACATCTCAACTAGTAATTCCACACAAACAGTTCTATCGATTTCTACTTGAATCAATGGGGATGCCGCCTGCTCATCTAGTCCCAGGTATTCTACACAAATAGAAGTAATATGGCTGACAAAAGTCTCCAGATGCCATTTTGAAACCATTTCTAGAAATCGATAATATACATTTTCTTCCGGTTTATGGCTCCAAAAAGCAGTCCAGTCACATAAGAATTTCAATCCAAAGCCCTTCATCATATAGTGTTGCAACATATGCAATAACATATGGCAAGCTTGGTCTTCTTCAGATAAAACCAGAACCTTATTATCTTCAAAAACATCCAGTGGCTTGGCGCGATCATAAGCCATCTCAGCTAGTTCTGCAATATCACGATTCATGGAGTCCATCGGGAATCGATCCACCCAAGAGGAATGAACCTCAACTTCTCCCATTCCCTGCTTCTCGAAAACCTTATGATAATTCGAATGCTCATTGGCCGTCATTTGATATCCATCTGCCGACATAATCTGCTCAATCCGCTGAAAAACAGGGCCAAAAAACACTTCTCCCTTGGATGCCAAGGAATTCGGTTGATATACCCAAATATCAACATCTCCGGCCTTGCGCAGCTCAGGGATTTCATAGTAAGAGGCAAGACTTGGTCCTTTTAAAACAATACAAGGAATATGATTTGCTTCCAACAAATGGTAGATATGCAGTGTTTGCTGCCACAAGCGATAATTAACAAGTATCACCTGTTTGCCCTGTTGCTCTATGATTTGTTTCCACTTCATTGGACAATCATCAGAGTGATACTCATGGATATATGCATATAACAAAGAGCTTAAATGCTGTGTCTGAGCCATCCGAATCAAAGGCGCATAGTAACTATCTTCTGCAGGTAGCAACTTGCCAATGTCTTGATGCGTAAACACACTTTTCAATATATCCAGGAAACACTGCTGCGTCTCTGTTAGTTGTGTCTTCTGTTCTCCCATAGTTTTCTTCCCTTAGCTAGTAAAAATTGCATCTCGCTGGTTCGATAATATACCACCAGCAAAATGACATTCGGTATCAGACAACAAATAATAACGCGATACAACAACATCTGTATCTCACTACCCTGATACATCTGACAAACCCAATGCGTACATTCAAAGATACCAACGCCGATAATAGCATATGGTACTACACGCTTCCAAAACTCCCACAACGATACACCCAAACGGTGCTTATATAACATATATGGTTCCACCCAGGCGGAAGTGGTCAAGGTACTAATAATCGTACCAAGCAAAACGCCGGCGGTTCCCAAAAACTGTGCCAAAATAATTGATACTACAAGGTTGATAATTGCCTCTGCAATGGCCTTGTAGCGATCATACCAAAAGACTCCCAAGGAATCCCGAAATACTAATACCCCTTCCCGCAATGACCCCAAATAAAAGTTAATACATATCATGGCCACTACAGGAAGTTCAAACACATATTGCTTGCCAAAGGAAATGGAAACAAAAAGATTGAATACTTCATATAAGGTTATTGCTACAAAGGTACTTACCCATTGATTGATAAAAAAGGTCGCATGAAAAATCCGAGCCAAACGCTCACGATTTTTTGATACACCAAGGTTGCCAACACTAGCCATGATTCCCTGAAAGAAGCTGGCAATAATTTTACGAAGGCTTTTGGTAATCAGCAAGTAGTTTGAATACTTACCCACACTAATAATACCTACAAAAGCAGAAATCAAAAGGTTGTCGGTATTATTTACAACAACCGTACTCATCTTATGCAGGAACATGGCTCCTACATTCTTGCGAATATCCTTCTGCTCCTCATCGGATAACGGAACAACATCCTGTTCCTTTAGATAGGGATATAGCTGATTTGCTTTACGTGAAATTAAAACATTGGTAATAATGGTGGCAGCCAGATTCACACACAAAAACAGAATAAAATTGCGTGTGAAAATCAGCACGAATATTTGGATAATATCCTGAATCACCCAAGAAGCCGTATTATATAGTGTTCCGATATACGCCAACTGATGAGCGTCCATAAGGGTACGCTTGTAGATCATCAGATAGCTACTAACTGCACTGGCCAGGTAAAACAAATAGATTAGGGTAAGATGATCCACATTAGGTGGATCCTTAATGATGATATCCATAAATGGAATCGGCCCTAAGCCAAGTAAGAGAACAACCACTGCGACTAGATGATAGAACTTACGGAAAATAGCCATCAGGCTCTTCTGCTTGGCAATATCGCATGCTTCGATTGGGCGATATAAAGCATAAGTAATAGCCGTTCCAACTCCCAATTCTGTTAGGGAAAGAATATTAATAATATCCAAGAACAGACCATTCACACCAACATAGTCCTCGCTTAAGGTATGTGTAAAAACAATACGAAGCAAGAATCCAATCAGCAAATGTATCAATTGTGAAATCAAAGCAACAGAGGAATTCCGTGCTGAATTCTCTGTACGACTACGTGATTCCATAAATTACTCTCCATATAAATGATCAATTGTAAGATGCCCTAATTCATAACCGGCAGCATGAACTTCCATATCATTTCCAAACAGGATCTGCTTCCCATTTGTCGGATCAGTCATAGAAAACATAATGGAATATGTTCCATCGGTATATTCTGCTAACGGAATATCCAACGATACTGTCGTAACCTCTCCGGCATCCCATTTGCGGTTATCAATATCATAAAGCCGCAACGAAGTCGTTGGCTCATTATCATTTGAAAGAACCAACTGTATATCATACTTACGATAAGCAGGAGCAAAGCCAACATTTTCGAGTTCTATATTCAAAGTTGCCGTCTCATCCTTATAATTATATACGACATCGCTATCCTTTAACACATAGCGATACCCTAGATGGGTTCCGATATAGTCATAAGCACTACATCCGACAAAAACCGTTTCATCCCCCTGGTACACCGTATTCTTCCACTTATTCAACACCGCATCATGATGCCAATGATTCAAATATGATACATGCATGATTGCAAGATCAGCATAAGCTGATGGACAATCATTATAAGAATTATCGATAACCGCCTCACCGCCGTTCGGCACTGTATTGCATAACTGATGCTGGAATTCCAACTCTTCTTCACGATTGTCGTATGTACCAAGGTCTGAGGCTGACCCCAGCATACCATCGTTAAATAATCCCAAGCGACCAACAATATCTTCATTCCCCTCTAATATGGTACGAAGATGTCTAGGTGTCCTTACTGCCAAATATATCTTTGGATCCACACACTGAGCAATCACATTCATCAAAGATTGAAGGCTTGTATCATCCAAGTACTTCGAACCGTGCATCTCCCCAACATCACCTACAAGTACACCCTGCCATACAAAAATAGCATCCTTATGATTATTCACAATAGGTGCCACTTGCTTGATATGGGTCATAATTTGTTCTATCGTATCCGGTTCTGATGTCTCACCATGGCCATCCCAATCATATAAGAAACGAAGAATAATATGATACTGATTGGTTCTTTCCCAATAAGACAGAATATCTTCAATTTCAGTTAATCCCTCTTCAGAAATATCTGCATTACGATACTCTCCCAAGTTCAACTGAAGCATAAGCAATTGTATATCCTTATCACAGGCCTTGTAATGGTTCTCTAATTCTTTGTGGTAATCCTTACCGTCACCAATTCGATATCCATAGATTTCATACCAGCCACAATCCGGATTTGACAAGTATTCCGATGATTCTTTATAAGCCACAGAATCCCACTGTACCGTACGAAGGCTTAATAACCAAGCATCTCCACAAGTAGTTCCTATACCAATGGTCGTAATAAGCCCAAGCACAATCAGCATTCGTGTGAATACGTCATGCATATCGCAATTCTCCTAAATTAACGCAAGTTCCACCCTCATTTGCAAATGTTATATCATACTTCTTCTGCAATTGTCCGCGTAAAACGAGTGCTCCGGTTATTGAGGGATATGAAAACATCACATCAACCGTAGCACCGGATGGAATCGATGAGACAAGAATATCCTCTACCGATTCATCTTCCTCCACTTGTAAAGATACGGTCATTGGATAAAAGAAATCTCCCCATCCTGTATTTTGAATGGATACCACCAAATTCTCTTTTTCACAAGAAACTGCGGTAACAAGCAAGCGGTATCCTAAGTTCTTTTGTATCTTTTCCAACATTCCAACTTGATCAAGATGCTCCAGCGCTTTCATATCATATTGACTGTTTAAATAACTAATATGCATAGCCTTCAGCGACTGTAGAATGTCGTTGGGAGAGAACATCTCCTGCATCAGACCATGGCTCAATAACTCCCCACCCACAGGAAGACAAGCAGTTTCTGTAGTGATTCGGGACAATCCATCCGCTCTTGTTCCAAGGAAAGTACCCATATCATTCTCTGAGCCAAATATACCATCATCGAAAAGGGTTACCTTGGCATCATTCTTCATCCACCGTTCCATCCATTCCAAACGGCGAAGGGCCAATATAACATCTGGGCCAAAACTCTCTCGAAATCCCTGATATAACTGTTTTAAGCAACCATCCGTGGCGTATCGAGAGCCATGCATCTCTCCCCAATTACCAATAAACAATCCCTGATAACACAGAATCATTGATTGATACTCCTTAGCAATAGACGCCACTTGCTTCATGTGAAGCAAGACCAGATCAAGAGATGTTGGTTCCTTGCTCATGGCATTGCCTTCAAAATCATAGGCAAATCGAAGAATTACTTGCTTGTTTTCTTCCAGATAAAACTGCAAAATATCATGCAATCGTTGTAACGCATCCTCTGGTAAATCACCACTTACATATGCTTCCAAACTGCATTCAACCAAGCACAGTGCTTCTTCTTCATGCAAACACCAATGGGTCTCATTCGCATCAAATGCCAAAGATAAATCAAATATGTATAGGCGATACCATCCTTGATATGGATTCACCAATACTCGATTTTCATCCTTAAATTTCTGCTTTTTCTTCAAGGAATATTTTCGTCGAAACAGCACCTTTTTCACCTATTCCTGCATCTTTTTTCTTAAACTGATATTGATAAGTCACACGTAACAATGAAAAGAACATGTGAATCATATATCCCACCGGTTTTAATCCGGAATGCATACTCTTGCCGGTTTCTCTGGCATGCATACAAGCTGGAATTTCACGAATACGAAACTTCAGTAAAAGCATCTGAAGCACCATATTGGCATCTGGATAACGTTCATCAAAATGCCCATACTTGGAATAGTATAAAAAGGCCGGAAAACTTAATCCCTGTAAGCCGGTGGTGGGATCCATAATAGTCACATGGGTATGATGCTTGATATAACGTCGGAACTGTCGAATTGCAAAGAACTTCAACGCTCCAACCTTAAATTCCGCACTACCAGGAAGGAATCTAGAACCAAGAACAATATCCGGGTACCTACCATCTGCATCCGGCGTCTTCAACTCCTGATAAATGCGAGGAATATTACATACATCATGCTGACCATCCGCATCCATCTGAATAACATAATCATATCGACGGCGAACTGCGTATTTATATCCCAGCTGAATCGCACTTCCATAGCCTAGATTAAATACATGCGTAATCACCTTGTAATGACGTTTCTTAGCAATCCAACTAGTATTATCACTAGAAGCGTCATTCATAATTAGTACATCCGCTATCTCCTGAATCTGTGGACATTCCAACGAGTTCAACACATCTTCGATACTATCTTCTTCATTATACGCCGGTATAATAATCAGCAAATCCTTTTTCACTTCTCTGTTTCCCCTTTTGCAACTTTTAGAATCTTCTCCAAGGCATCCTTGGAATTAAACTGTTTTAAACAAGCAGCCGCTGCAAACCGCTCTCGTTCTCCCTTATCATTCATCAACTCAATAATAGCATCTGCTACAGCTTCCGGGTTCAATGAACATATAAGTCCATCCACGCCATGATCGATTTGTTCTCGATTTCCCGGCACATCACTCACAATAATTGGGCATCCCAGAGTCTGTGCTTCCTGTACCGCAATACTCTTGCCCTCAAATCGTGTCGCATGCACATAAATATCACACTGTTGGAAAAACGGATAAGGGTTGGACTTGGCTCCCAGTAAGAAGAAATCCTCCTTCAAGCCATATGAAGTCAAACGATGTTCCAACTCTTCTCGTAGCTGGCCTTCGCCCAAAACATACCATTTCGCACGATAGCCTCTCATTCGAAGCACCGCCATAGCATCAATTGCCACATCATATGCTTTTTGCGGTGTCAGTCGCCCTACCGTGAGTATACGAAAACCGGAATAATTATCTTCAAATCCTCGACCATAAGTCGCCATCCGGCGAATGTAATCCTGATCAATCATATTCGGAAAGACGGAAAGCTTATCCTTATATTCCGGATACACGCGTTGAAAGCCTTTGCGCACCTCATCGGAAATGGCATAGATATCATCAAATCGATCATAAATTCCCTGATCTAACATTCTTGTGTATCCAGCCAAACCATAATCTACATGAACAAATGCACTCTTGTGCTTTGCCTTCACATAATTGCCCACATAGTAGGTTGCGCCGCCTTCTAAGAAAGCGATGGCTAAATCATATTCTTTTTTGTAGCGATGTGAGCCATCTGCCAACCATTTCCACAGGAGCTTATCCATCTGTACGCGATGAACCTTGCGCATTTCTCGTAAATTACGAGCTGCATAGGGGATCCATCGTAACCATGCAAAATGAAATAAGCCTCGATGCAACACTCGGAAAAACAATCCAATTCGTCCCCACCCCGTCAATACGGAATGGCTGGTGTGCTGTCGATTAATGACATTGACATAGGGAGGAAGGCGATCAAACAGTTCTCCTTGACCTATTAACACATACAAATCGATGTCGTATTCTTCCGGATTAATATTTCGTAACATGGTAATAAATGCTGTTTCAGCACCGGCATGGCCCATCGTATTGATAACAAACAGAATCGATGGTTTCTTTTCCATAGTTACTTACTCACCTTATCCAATCGCTTTCGAATACGTTCGTTTTCCTGATTCAGCAAAGACACCTGCATCGCAAGTTCCTGAATCTTACGCTTTAATACGCGAATGCAATGAACCATCCACAGTAACAATACTGTTAGTACCCCAACAAAAATACTTAATACTAGCACTCCTCTTTCTCCCTCACAAAAACAAGATCCGATGGCCGACTTCCATGTCCACGTTCCAACAAATGTGCCTCGCAGAAAATATGTCTCTCCAGATTCTTTTCTACCCAGCGTAGTCGAAGGTATGCAATCGTCCATCCAACAAACGCTCCAATCACCAATCCAATACCATACCAAATCTCACCTAAATGGCTGGACCAAATGGAAGCAATTACATCTGTAACCAAAAATCCCACAGAAATCATGACTGCACCGGTCAAATCATTGAAATAGTATAGAAAGTTCAATCCGGCATACATTAAAAACAGGATAAAATATCCAGCCGCCAGTGCGGGATATATCTGCATCACCAATCCGGAAATACCGAACTGTGGCATCATAACAACAAAAAACAGAAACAACACAATGGAAATAATAAATTGGATACGAACCAATCCCATCAGTTCCACAGATAACTGTCGGAACATCCGTTTTTGTGCAACCTCAATATCTTCAAGTCTTCCACCAATAACCATTTCAGAGTATTTACGATATCGAAATGTAAATCGTCGTTCCACACTACTGATAAAAATCGTTGTGGCCGAAATGTTCGTAAGTAGTGCAAGAAATGTAGCCATATCAAAAGGCTGAGCACATACAAAAGTACGAACAACTACCATACGCATATCCGTATTCCAAAACACAAAATTATGGCTATAAAGTCCCACAATATAAGCCGTATTGGCAACAATCAACTGCCAATACTTTTTGAAATGCTGATTAATGGCTGTATAGTTGTGACTGTTATCACGGAAATAGCTAAGTAGCTGTGCATATTCAAGGGTCGCTGTAAGTAAAAAGCCCACCATTATTCCGCTTAACATCGCATAGATTGTAGGAACATGGAACAGTCCGTATAGTCCCCATGCAATCAGTAAACCGATTCCCAATCCAACCAGATAAAACAGTGAAATCTTGGCATAATCTTTACAGATTGACAGGTACGTCATGCAATAAAAGGTAAGAACCAAGCCCAAACATCCACCAAAAGATATCAAAATAAACACCGGATCCACCCCGCCAATGTGGTACTCATGAATAAAAAATGGAACCATCGGTAACACAGCCATTACAACAATGATAATCAGGCAATAATAAAAGCATGCCATAATCTCACTGTAGCGTTCTTCGAAAATAACATCCGACATATACCTTGAAATCACAGCATTCAAAGAGGATGTAACAATCAAAGAGAAAATAAAAATGTAAAGCACAGTGCAAGAAAACAATTCTCTATGAGCATAATCCAACTCACGAAACCCCAACAAGTAACTCATGCCCCAAATCATCAGCATACCGATAATCATTGGTGCAATGGTTACTATCATACTGTAACTGATACCACTTAACGTAGTAAGCAACGTATTCTTTTCATAAAGTTTGTTAAGCTTTACACCTATTCCCGCCATGGGTTACTGTGTCTCCTTTGCTGTATCAAAATCCTGATAGATTTTACGATACTGGTTTTTCATATCTTCAATCTTATACTTCTGCATAACACGCTGGTAACCGACCTCGCCCATCTTCTCCACAACGTGAGGGCTACGACCTAAGTTCACCATAGCTATAGTTATTTCTTCCACATTCATAATATGTGTAAGGATCCCGGCTTCGCCCAAACCATCACCTTCACCATAAATCAATCCACGACAATTGCCTACATCCGTAGCAATCACAGGCTTCTTGGCCGCAAATCCTTCCAAAATCGTAAGAGGCTGTCCCTCGCTGATACTGGTAAGAATGGTAAAATCCATACGTCCAATGTATTCCGCGGTGTTTACACGACCGGTAAATACCACATCCTGAATATGCATCATATCTACCAAATCAAAACATTCCTTGGCATATTCCTCATCTTCATCTGTTGGGCCCATAATCCAAAGTTTTAGATTCGGAACCTTCTCCTTGGCATATCCAAAGGCACGAATCATTGTTTTAATATCTTTAATCGGCGTAACTCGGGCAACTGCACCAATATTCACATATCCTTCATCCTCCGGATGTTTTCCAGGAGCATTCACAAAGCGTTCTGTGGGAATACCGTTTGGTGTTACCATAGTTTTATAAGGAGGGCATCCCAGTTCTATCTGGAGTTCTTTCGCATGTTCATACAAACTGGTAACCAAATCTGCCCTTTGGTAGGCAACAAGTGACATCTTGCGAAACTGATCTATCCAGATATTTTTATAGATTCCCTGTACCCACTCAGCACGAATAATCTCCTCTTCTCGTTCACGGGTATAGATACCATGCTCAGAAACCAGCAATCCACATCCATACTTTGCCTTGGCCATCGCGCCAAGCAACCCTGCATATCCGGTTGCCACACAGTGATACAAATCAGCTTTGGGCACATGGAACTGCAAAATATGAAACATTGGCAAATAGATTGATCTCATGGTCCACAAGAAATCAGCGAAGGAAACATCGGAATAATACATCCGATAGGTTTCTTTGACTGCCTGCAGGTAATCATACCCCATCAGCAAATCGTCCAAAGACAAGTTCGGATTTTCCAATAGCTGAAAAATCTGTTCCCAATCAATATTCTCATTCAGCAAGAGACTTCTCATGGCGTTCATGTCACGTTCCTGTAGCTTCAAGCCGCCCTTTTTGTTTCCTGCCCAATCAACATCATTCAGATATACTTCATATACTTCTGTCACATTTTCCGGCAATTCGTATTTAAACACCCCACGGGTACTACGATCCGCAACGATGGCCAGTATTATAAATTCATATTCAGGAAAGGAGTTAATCATGCTATGTATCCAACTGGATACACCTCCTACAACATAGGGATAACATCCCTCTGCCACCATACATATTCTCATGGACCCGCTTACCTCCAGAAGGTCAATTGTTCCTTGTTACTACAGTCAATAACCGCCTTTGAATCTGTCAAAGTAATCAGATAGCGGCCATCGTTGATTAATTCATAGGTTCCTCCGGTCATATCTTGAATCGTACGCGCACCGGTTTGCAAAACGAAATATGCCGGATGTTCTTCGGAAGCATTGGACTGAATCGAAATCCTCTCTCCCTGAATTTTTAAGTCATATTCCAATTGGAAATATCGATTACAACGCTGCGCTGTTTCAGAAAGGGTCAACTCATCATAATAATCGTAGTTTTTCCAATAAGTATTGGTATAACGGGAGAATCGATCGTATACTTTCTCCCACTGATCATTCTTATTCTCCGGATAAACAATCTGAGCAAAATCCTGACCGATTACAGAATATCCTAAGACTGTCTGAAAGCTCTTTGTCCGCAAATCTTCTGAGAATGTATGTGAAGATCCTTCGTTACTAATCTGTAACACAATCTTTCCATCGATTGCTCCAATCATGGAATCTGTTGCATCGTAATCACGCAAAATAGTAAAGACATCATCAAATCCAGATGTATCTAACATCTTAGCAGCTTCTTCTGCATCTAAGTCCTTAGCATAGGCAAACAGCATCGTATACTCATCTGCATACGCATCATAAATCCGCTTATCGTATGCCAACTTCTCTTCTACGGATTTACCCTTCCAAGGCACCATACTAATGCCTGCTTCACCGTGTAATTCTCGTAGCAACTGCAAATAGTACTGCAACAACTCTCCGTTAGGATGAGCTGTTACAGAATAATCAAGCTTCGAGGTAAAACAAACCGATGGATATGACTGGTTATGGGCGGATACCGCTGCTATTCCCGGCCAAACCAGGTCACGTAGTACCGCCGTAGAGTCTCTGGAATAGATTTCGTGCAACCGTTCTGTATTCTCTTCCGTAAACGTTGGATAATTTAACTCCACGATAGACTGCGCATTTACAACCGGGTATACATAGAAGTCGGACAGTTCCCCTTCCATAGCTGTGAGCATTCCCAGTCCAATATCGCTTTCCATGAAGTTATTATTCACTACAAAAACCGTATCGGTGGGGGTCATATAACGCCATATCACCGGAGGCTTATACGCCGCATCCAAATCTTCATACCCTTCCGGAAGAATGCCATCCATATACACTTTGGATCCGGAATTAAGGATGAACCAAGGAATTTGAAGATTCAAATCCTGTCGTTTCTTCGCATTCTTGTCGTTCTTTATATCCGATTCTGTCACCTGGTAAATAACCTTACCACCCATTAAGAAATTCTCATATAAGGTCATACCATCTAAGGTAATAGAAGCCTCTTGGATATTCGTTATGCCCAAAAGCTGTGATAACTTAGAATTCTCACGTAACAACTTCACCGATGGAACACTGGCAAATACCAAAGGTATATGCGCGTCAGCATAGGCATAAATATCTTCTAGATTCTCTTCCGTTAAAGAAGTACCATCAATCAATACCAAGGAATATGCTGGAATCTCATCCGTTTCCGCTTCCTGTTCCTCCGAAATGGTAGTTAAGATATATCGTCGATAACTACACCACTGCTGCGCCATGTGTAGCATTTTTTCAGAAGAACCATAAAACAAAACCGTACCACGTAAAGACGCTTCATCGACTTCAGAAGTATTTCGAATCTGTAACTTACTTCGGTCAAAATCATATTCATTTTTTTCAAAATTAGATAAGGCAATCTTCGCTGCCCCTGAAAAAATAAACAGGAAGAAAACCATTACCATCATAATCGTGATGGATACATAATTTCTTCGACTAATCATTGACTGTTATACTCTTTTCCCCACAATGGTTATATCCATAATCAATACATAAATCATATAAACTAAAGGTATTCTGATGAATCCGATAGCAAACGAATTCTGAATCTGCATAGTACAAAGATACGGCATCCGGATGAAGTTTCTTGAAGGCTTGCATCCAGTAATACATCTTTGACATGCATATCCAGCGATTCTCCAACGTATATACAGAAAGGGAATTTGATGACGGTAACATCTTGGCCGCTCCCTCTGCAGATACGCGTTGACCGCTTCCTTCATAGTGGCCTGCATAATCCAACGGAATACGTTCGATGAAAACATAGATATCTTCTGTTGGAATATATAGATGCCCTTTATCTACTTCAGATAGATCATCACGAGAAGCATCATCATAATCTCCACCCTGATACAGTGCCAAATGCTTGAGCAAGGAAATGACCTCATAATGGTATCCCGTTTCCTCTACCATTCGAAGCTCGTCATTGGCGGAAATAATGGTGTAGGTAAAAGGCTTACTTCCCTCTACAATATTGGTAAGACAGGTAATAGCTCCCGGATACTCCAAGCTCTCCACCTCATTCGGCGTTCCAATAAATCCTCCAATGTAAGTTGTACAAAGAATACTCAAAGACAAGACCATCGCCACTTCTTTGGATATTCTTGTACTCCGATGCCATCGTTCTAAGAGCAGGAAGCCTGCATCTAAGACGGTAATTATCGCCACCGGAATCAAGTAGTAGAAAAAGAAGCTACCACGTCTTGCATCCATAATCACCGGGAATCCCAATCGTCCGGCGCAAAACATCAACATAGTAAAGAAGTAACCAATACCTATGGAAGCCGTGATTTGACCGCTAGTTGGAATAACAACAAATAACCCTACGGAAACGACAATTAATGCAATAATTAACCACAAGACCACATATCCATAATCAGAATCACGATACTCACTTTTTAGAATAAACAAGTTCGTTTCACTTTTGACTGATTTGGGGAAGTTACAAATCCATTCTATCTTCGGTTGTGCCTTGGATTTGATTTTATCTACCACCTTCTGAACAAAACTGCGATTGTCCACGCCGGATACCTGTGCCTGCTCTTCCGGAGTCAAATCCTCCGTAGTCTCTCCAGGCTCAAGAATTGCAACCAGCGTTCCATCCGGAGCAAACACAAAGGAATAGCCTTCATAGTCTTTCCCTTCCTCGATTAAGTATCGGGACGGATTATCATCTTTGCTCCCACCGTTTTTCATAACTCCAAGAGCCCACCCCATGGAACCTTGCAGTGGCTTACCACCCACATAAGCAATCATCATAGGAAGTACAGCAAGGGCAAAAGCAAAAAGCCCGGTCTTCAAAATCACGAAAAAGTATTCTTTTTTGAAGATTGTTTTTACGAAAGCAATTCCACATCCGATACACAGAATCAAAATGCTAATCGCAGGATAAAAATGAATAGAAATGGATAATGCCAGATTCAAAGCAAAAAAGAACAAGTTCAGTTTAGCCTCATCTTCGGTTGCTCCATTTGCACGCTCTTCAAAAAAAGCAAACAGAAAAGCCATGGCTGGAAGAATGAAAATCATTCCATATTCCTGTGGCAATGCACTAAGAAACCGGTTCCATATCTCGCTGTTAATAAAACATGGTGCCAGGTATAAGTAGACACCTAAATATGGCAAGAAGGATTTGGACTTGCATAACCATCCCAAAAATCCCAACATTGCAAAGCAAACGCAGCAGATATTAATCATTCCCCAAAGGCGGAGTAATACATAGGTATCGAATCCAAATACCTGGTGCAAGAAATATACTTCGGTGTGCATACCAAACGGATAAATGCCGGAGCAGAAAAGATTCTCTTTCGATAATTCATTGATCCAGTAATTATGCACCGGAATATCGGAAGCACCATATCCGAAGTTCTCTAAATAGTTTCCACCAAAGAGATACCAAATAAGAGCAACAATACCAATCGCAGCAACCCATTCCGGAATATATCCAAATACATATTCCACAATCCATTCCCACACCGCTTGTCGCAATGCTTTCGTTTTCTTACGCATAATCCGCCAAAAAGTTTTACGGCCTACACGGCGATTGTGTCTGCGATCCATCATCTCTAACAGAAAGAAGAATGCCGCTTTAACGTCCAGATTGCGGTTACGTACCATAAAGAATCCGTAAAAAGCAACGGTTGCAAGAATCAATGTAGGGCGATAAGAAATATGCAGCAGTTGTAAATACAACACCGCATTAATAACGAAGAAATTACCAATGGCATAATATGCCATCATACGAAGTGGAAAAGAAAACCGCTGCATCTTGTTGCCAAAAGCAAAAACCGGAAGGAACACCATAACCAATGTATAAACGGCAAATATCTGTATAATCTGAATAACGGTAAGCTGCGCCATTGACATGATGTTCTCCCTCCTTTCCTACTACGAAAAAATGCGAATTAATTCTAAGATTTCGTTGTTAATTACAATATTCGTTTTCTTTAATTGATCTAAGGTCTTCATGAATTCCTCCCGGTCTCCCAATTGGAATTCATAGCGCAACATACAGGTATAACTGGATAACTCCTCAGGATATACTTCCATGCCACGTTGGCACCACACTTTGCAGCGTTCCATCTCCTCCACATCCAAAAGACGCATACACATATACTCATAATGTGAAGCCGTCAAAGCGGTATGTTCATAGTCGTACAACTTAGCCGCCACTTGCTCCATGGTGTCTACATAGGACTTTTGTTCCATGGCAGTAAACACTTTCTGCATAAGGAAATCATTCATGTATTCTAGGAGCTGTTGCCCCTTTACCACCATAGTATCCCCGGACTGTTCTTGCAGCGCGTTATATCTACTTTGTACATTGGCACGAAAAAGATTCAATTCATCTCGTAACACCGTTGCAGCATAATGTGCTGTTTCACTATCGGAGCTATTTAACGCTTTGGAAATAGAGCTTAAAAATACACTAGTGTCGCCTTTCAAAACATTCATCATCAGCATTCGAAGACTTGCCTTGTCGCTGACCGCAAGCGCTTCTTCCATTGGAGCCATATTACGTTCACGCTCTGCATCTGCCGGATGTCTTGTTGCGGCACGATCCTTGCCAAAAACCACATCATCCAAATCCACCGGATTGTTAAATATGGTGTGTCGAAGTATCCAGGATATTCCAACAAATAATGGACCGATTCCCACGCATAAGAACATTACCCAAAACAGAATCCATGTTTTAATTCGGTCATGAAACCCTTCCTTCTTTTTACTGCGCTTGTCCCGATAGAACGTCAAAAGTAAATACAGAAGGGAAATCAATGCATTGATGATAAAAACCACCAATACAATCCATAGTCGTCCATGCATTATACATTCATTTCCTTCCACAATTCTGTCTCATATCCGACCTTACGAATACGATCCATAACAAAACCAACACTGTCTTCATTGGTATTCGACAATAATACAAACAAGTCATTCTCTGGGCCGTAACCAATGTAATCTGTATTACGCAACTTCTTTTCGATTGCTACAGCCGCTTCCGTCTTCTGTGACTCTTCCAAGTCCACAACCCGAAGGACCGAACACTCGGTCAAGTCTTTGGAGCGGGCATTAAGGAATGCACCCATAAGAATCAGGAATGCATCACGACCAAGCACATTGGTACCCTTAACAAATCGATCTGCCTGAAGTGCGTCCATGTAACGATTGGCACGAAGCACAGCATTCTGAATTAGGTATCCTGCCACACGAATCATGTTGGCCTGTGAGAGATTCATTCGATCCCACGGAATACCCCAAATCATAATAATCAACTCAATGTGATCACCGGAATAAATGGCATCTGCCATCAGCGGATAATCCTGCTTCATATCGTGATTGATATAAATCTGATCCTTGGACAGGGAATCATATAGTTCTCCAAGTTTTTTGTACTCAATAGAATTACCCAGGCTACGCGCCTTCTTGGATGTGGACACAAACAGTCGGGCAAAATCTTCATTGGCCACGTTATAAATCGCAATGTCCTCGGTGTGAATCAAACGTTTCAATACATCGCCGGCGTAGAATAAAACCTCTTCCGGTTCGTACTGATCCAGAGATGATGTAATCTCATAGACCTTGCCAAAGCTGTCATTCTGGTTGACAATCTGTTCTTCCATAATGTTCTTGATGTGAACATTGGTGGAATTGATATCCGTAATATCTGATATCTGCATATTCAAGAAATCAATCTCATGCATATCTTCTTCACGAACATTACGCAAACGGTCCTTGAGATGTCCCACCACAAGTCCGAGAATAAACAACTGAGCAATCCAAACATAGGTGTTGTAATCCAGCAATACATCAAAACTGGAACGATGGTATTGCTGGCGGAATAGATATCCTGCCGTAGCAAGTACCGCAGCAATCAAAGCCTGCTGTTGTCCGTGAATGACCGCCAAAAGCAACACATACAACACATAAAAATCCAAATGTGAAAAGTACAAACTATCGGTAGCTCGATTGTTCAACATGAAAAATGGAATAAACAACGCTGCCGTCTCCATGTATGGCAAAACGATACGGACGATAAGCTTGAATCGATTCCAAAGACGTTCCCACAGAGATAATTGCTGGCCGCCAAAGGTAAAGTACTTTTTCTCCTGCGCAGACAACACAGATGCAATCTGCGGCACTTCTTTCTCCACATGGTTATATACTTGGAAAGAGAATTCATTACAGTAACGTTC
>JAILCW010000118.1 GCA_024690265.1 Lachnospiraceae bacterium
TAAGGCGAAAGAGTGGACCATGCCGTAAATCCAAGACGCCAGTCTATCCATACTACATTTTCCCGCGAGGTCGCTCTCGCTATCGGTTTCAGCGTAGCAGATACTAAGAAGCCAGCAAGCTGCCTTCAAGTACTGACGCTGAAACAGACTCGCTACGGAAAACATAGTATAGATAGCCTGGCTGTCTTTTGCTGACGGCAATTAACGTTATCTATGCAACAGGGGGAGACATTATGTTTTTTCATGCGTCGCCAATCGGCGGCATTCAACAATTGGAACCTAGGGTTTCCAATCACAACATTCCGTTGATTTATTTTTCCAAGAAGAGAGAGAATACGTTGGTGTATCTTAGCAATGCCATTGAGAAGTACTGTAAGGATACCGGTTTTGATTATCAGGGAACCTGGCAGAAGTGGGGTTCCTATGGTTTCAATGAGGACGGTATTCTGCGTTTGGAAGAGTATTATCCAAATGCGTTGGAGGAGACCTACAAGGGTGTATCTGGATATATCTATCGGGCCGAGACTATTGCCGACAGTGGATTCGAAGTGCAGATTCCGGATGCTGCTACAAGTAGTGAACCAGTTTCTGTGAGCGGAGTGGAATTTGTTCCGGATGCTTATGAAGCAATTCTGGAAGCTGAACGGAATGGTTTGATTCGCATACTTCGTTATGAGAATGCACCGGATGCAATGAAGAACTGGCTTCGCAAGGTGATTCCGGAGGAGTATGCGAATGCAACGGAACATCCGGAGTATCGGTACTTCCTAAAGAATAAATTGGTGGAATATTTATAAATAGTTTATTCTAATAGTGGCATCGTCGAATTTGACGATGCCGTTATTTTATTGCTTATAGACAGAATGAAATTGACAATCTTTCAAGGTGCAAAAATTGCACCTTGAATATGGAACGAGGTAGAGGCTCAAATATAAAGTATTAGCCATACGAAGAATTGAAACTTGCCTAACTAGCAAACAAGCCGCCCCTACGTCTAATATATTTTCTGTAGCGAGTGTGTGTAAACGTCGGCACTAAAAGGTGCGAGAGCAGCTTTGTATGTGACCGCTACGTTTACACCCATAGCGAGAGCGACCTCGCGGGAAAATGTATTGGGCGTAGGGGCGGCGTACTATTTAACGGCGTATTTTTGTGGTAAATTCCACATTTCTATGGTAACGGGTAATAACATGTGCTATACTTATTGTGTTATCTTTTTAACAAAGTGATAATACCCGCGGAAAACGGGAAGATATAAGGAAGTGCGGAGGTTATATATGAGTTACGAAGCAGAGTATCAGAAGAAATTAGTGTCCGCTGACGAAGCAGTCAAGGTCGTAAAGTCCGGAGATTGGGTTGACTATGGCTGGTGCGTTGGCACACCGGAGGCACTGGATCAGGCGTTGGCAAGAAGAACGGATGAACTTACCGATGTGAAGGTACGTGGAGGAATTCTTTTCCACAAGCCGGCAATTTTCCAGAGAGAGGATGCAGCAGAGCATTTCTGCTGGAATTCCTGGCATATGAGTGGAGTAGAGCGCAAGATGATCGATGAAGGATTTGCGTATTATGCACCAATTCGTTATTCGGAGTTGCCGGGCTACTATCGTCGTAGCATCGAGCCAAGCCGTGTGGTTATGATTGTGGTTGCTCCAATGGATGAACATGGATACTTTAACTTCGGACCACAGGCTTCTCACTTGATGGCAGCATGCGAGGGCGCAGAGCATATCATTGTTGAGGTTAACAAGAACATGCCACGTTGCTTGGGTGGTATGGAGTCTGAGATTCATATTTCTCAGGTTTCCTACATCGTAGAAGGTGATAACCCTCCACTGAACCAGTTGGGTGGTGGCGGAGAGCCAACCGACGTAGATCGTGCAGTAGCGAAGATGATTGTAGAACAGATTCCGGATGGTGCCTGCTTGCAGCTTGGTATCGGTGGCATGCCAAATACCGTCGGTGCTATGATTGCTGAGTCTGACCTGAAGGACTTGGGTGTACATACTGAGATGTACGTAGATGCATTCGTTGATATTGCTAAGGCTGGCAAGATTACCGGTGCAAGAAAGTCCATCGACCGCTTCCGTCAGGCATATGCCTTCGGTGCAGGTACACAGAAGATGTACGATTACATCAATGACAACCCACAGCTTATGAGCGCTCCGGTTGATTACACCAACGATGTACGTGTTATCTCCAAGATTGATAACTTCATCTCCATCAACAACGCCGTAGACATCGACCTTTATGGTCAGGTCAATGCAGAGTCTGCAGGAATTCGCCAGATTTCCGGAGCTGGCGGACAGATGGATTTCGTTATGGGTGCATATCTTTCTAATGGTGGTAAGAGCTTTATCTGCTTGTCCTCCACCTTTGCCAAGAAGGATGGTACACTTGCATCCCGTATTCGTCCGACCCTTGCAGAGGGCTCTATCGTAACGGATACCAGACCGCAGACCATGTACGTGGTAACAGAGTACGGTATGGTGAATCTGAAGGGCGCATCCGCCTGGGAGCGTGCAGAGAAGTTAATCTCTATTGCACATCCGGATTTTAGAGATGAACTCATCAAGGAAGCTGAGAAGCAGAAGATTTGGAGACGTTCCAACAAATAAGAATTGAATTAGTTGCCCGTCGGAGGTTTTCTCCGGCGGGCTTTTCTATTACAATAAGGGCATGAATAAGTGTAAGTATGCCAAGGTATGCGGAGGCTGTGATTATCAGGGCCTTCCATATGAGAAGCAATTGAATAAAAAACAACGTGCCATGGAGAACTTGTTGGCGCCGGTGCTCCTTCGCAATGGGTATGAAAAAGAAGCAGTAAGCCTCCTTTTTCACCCAATCATTGGAGCAGATGAGCCGTATGGTTATCGTAATAAGGTTCATGCAGTATTCGGCCGTGGCCGTAACAAGAAGACCATCTGCGGTACTTATGAAAAGGGCAGTCACTGGGTAGTGGACATTGATACCTGCCAGATTGAGAATGCCCATGCGGTAGAGCTGATTCGTGGCATCAAGGATATGATGCCTTCCTTCAAGTTACAGCCCTATGATGAGGATAAGAAGACGGGAACCTTGCGTCATGTCTTGATTCGCGTAGGGCAGCAGGCCGACCGGGAAGAATACATGGTGGTGCTGGTAACAGGTACCAAGACGTTTCCTGGCAAGAAGAATTTCGTGAAGGCCATCGTGGATAAGTATCCTGAGATTACAACTGTGGTGTGGAATATCAACGACAAGAAGACCAGCATGGGTCTAGGAGAAGAGGAAGAAGTCCTCTTTGGCCCGGGGTATGTAACGGATGAACTTCTGGGAAATCGATTTAAGATATCCCCCAAGTCTTTCTACCAGGTGCATCATGGGCAGACCGAGAAGCTCTATTCTGCAGCGATTGCAGCGGCCAAGTTACAGCCGACGGATGTGGTATTGGATGCCTATTGCGGAACCGGAACTATTGGAATCTGTGCGGCACCTCACTGTGGCTCGGTCGTGGGCGTAGAGTTGAACTCGGCAGCGGTTGCAGACGCCAAGGAAAATGCTAAGAAGAATGGCATTGAGAATATATCGTTTCGCGCAGGAGACGCGGGAGAGTATCTGTTGCGACAGGCGGCAGAGGGCAAGAATCTTCCCAATGTGGTCATCATGGATCCGCCCCGTAGTGGAAGCAGCAAGGAATTTATTCAGGCACTGCAGAAGATTCGCCCTGAGCGCATTGTTTATGTGTCCTGCGGACCTCAGTCTCTGGCCAGAGACTTGGGCTTTTTACTGCGACCGAAGCATGGCCAGCGGCTGTATCGTGTGGAGAGTCTCCAACCCTGCGATATGTTCCCGATGACCAACCATTGTGAGATGATATGTTTATTGTCCAAACTTCATGAGGCTCATTGCAATAGATATACAAAAGGGAATCACGGACGGAAAATAGGGGAGTGATTGTGATTGGATAAGGAAAAAGGAGATGCACGTATGATAGAAAAAGCAATCGAAATCAATCACTTAACCAAGCATTATGGCAAGCATCGCGGTGTAGAAGGGGTTAGTTTTTCGGTGGAAGCAGGAGATATCTTCGGCTTCTTAGGCCCGAACGGTGCCGGCAAGTCTACTACCATCCGGTCCATGCTTGGCTTCTTGCAATACGACGGGGAGATTCGTATTCTTGGAATGGATGCAAGAAAGGACCATGAGCGTATGCTGCGGGAAGTTGGCTACATGCCATCGGAGGCCATGTTCTATCCATCTATGCGGGTACGGGATGTGATTCGCCTCTCGGCAGAAGTTCGGGGTATGGACTGTAAGCAGGAAGCAGATATGCTATGCGACCGCCTGAAGGTAGATATGGACCGGAAAATCAATGAACTGTCTCTAGGCAATCGGAAAAAGGTGAGCATTGTCTGTGCTATGCAGCATCGTCCGAAGTTGTTTATCTTTGATGAACCCACTAGTGGTTTGGATCCTTTGATGCAGAATACCTTTTTTGAACTGATTGAAGAGTATGTGAAGGGCGGAACTACCTGTATGTTATCCACCCACGTATTATCCGAGGTAAAAAAATACTGCAACCATGTGGCGATTATGAAAGAAGGACAATTGGTCAGCGCCGGAAGCGTGTCGGAACTGACTCACACCAGCTCCAAGCGGGTAACGGGCACTGTGGATGGGCAGCAGGTGGATTATCTGTATACCAAGGATATGAACCATTTACTTCAGGAGTTGAGCGGTAAGAATGTGACGGATTTGAATATTACAGATCCATCCATCGATGAGATTTTCATGGGTTACTACAGCAAGAATGCATACAGAGAGGGGGAAGCGCAATGATGGTGTTGTTAAAGCATGAGTGGAAACAGAATCTAAGAAGCCTTCTTATCTGGAGCCTTGCAGTAGGTTCCATGGGCATGCTCTGTATCTGCCTTTTTGCCAGCATGACGGAGGATATGGCGGAGCTGTCTGAGAGTTTTTCCAATATGGGAGCTTTCTCCGATGCCTTTGGTATGAGCACCCTTGGCATTGGAACAATTGCCGGTTATTTTGCCACAGAGGTTGGTGTGGTTCATAGTTTAGGTAGTTCCATGTTTGCTGCAATCATGGCAAGTACGATTTTATCCAAGGAAGAGGAGGGCCACACGGGCGAATTCCTATATGCGTTGCCGATATCCAGAGGAAAAGTAATCACTACCAAGATATGTTCCATGGTACTGTCACTTGTTGTATTTACAATAATCACAATGACCTTTTATATTTTGGGATTCCGGATAATCGATACCTGGCCGGACATGGAACTGTTTGCCATCTTCATGTTGTCGCAGTTTCTTATGAATCTGGAAGTGACGTGCATCTGCACGATGATGTCTGCTTTCATGAAGCGGAATATGATAGGTGCGGGTCTTGGGATTGCCCTGCTGTTATATGTCTACGACTTGATGGGACGAGTGGTTCCGGATGCGAAGGACTACTTATTCGTCGGCCCATTTGGTTATGCCAACGCATCGGAAATTTTCGCCAAACAGGACATCCCATCGACCGCATATATCTGTGGTGCCTGCATCATGATTACGGCGGTTGTAATCACATATTTCAAATATACAAGAAAAGATTTGGCTGCATAAAATCTCTTAGTTCAAAACGTAAGTTCCAGTATATTCTGAAAACACTGTTCCACAGGTGTTGGAGTGTGGTACAGTGAGTATAGATGATATATATCGGGGGCGGTTTGGCTATGAACAAATTATGTACAGTCTGGGGAGAAAATCTAGATCTAAACAATGTGTTAACGGAGTATCCGCGTCCACAGATGGTGCGGGACAACTATCGTATTTTGAATGGATACTGGGACTATGCCTATGGTAAGGATTGGCCGAATACGTGGGATGGTAACATCCTGGTTCCTTTTTCACCGGAAACAGCGCTTTCCGGTGTTGGTCGACAGACAAAGCCCGGGGACGTGTTGTGGTATCGATGCAATGTAGATATTACCGGGGAGGAATATCGCATCGACCATCGGCTACTGCTACAATTTGGCGCAGTGGATCAGCGCTGCGAAGTCTATGTGAATCGGCATTTGGTAGGAACACATGTGGGAGGATATCTTCCCTTTACCTGTGATATTACCGATGTGGTGACTATTGGTGATAACGAGCTGGTACTTCGCGTGGAGGATGACAGTGATCATGCACACCACGCCAGAGGCAAGCAGAAGTTAAAGCGCGGTGGCATGTTCTATACCGCCACCAGCGGAATCTGGCAGACGGTTTGGATGGAATGGGTGCCCAAGAAGTACATACAGCGGATGTGGATACTGCCGGATGTAGATGCAAAACGGTTGGATATCCAACTTTTTCTCTATGATGAGGCTGTGTCGGAAGAGAGCCTGAGAGTGACAATCTATGACCCGCAGACCCATGAGGTTCTATTGGTGGAGAATGGTTCTAGCGTGGACCTGTCACCTCTTCCGAAGTTACAGTTGTGGACACCGCAGACTCCATGGCTGTATGACATTGATGTTGTACTGACCACGGATGTGGGTGTGGATCGGGTGCATTCCTATTTTGCACTGCGCACCTTTTCCCTGGAGAAGCAACCGGGGGAGGATTTTCCACGGATTTGCCTGAATCACGAGCCAATCTACCAGCGGGGAGTGTTGGATCAGGGCTATTGGCCGGAGAGTATGCTGACGCCGCCAAGCGACGAAGCCATGATTTTTGACATTACACAGATGAAGAACACCGGTTACAACATGGTGAGAAAGCACATCAAGATTGAGCCGGATCGGTGGTACTATCACTGTGATCGATTGGGGCTTATGGTGTGGCAGGATATGATCAATGGTGGCGATATGCTTCATCAGTGGTTTGTAACCTATGTGGCAACACCGTTGGCTTACTATCATGTTCCGGTGAAGGATCATCACGCATACCTGCTGTCTCGTACCCAAGAGGCAGGCAAGGAGGAATTCCGCCGGGAAGTGGTGGAGACCATTCAGTTGTTAAAGAATCATCCCTCCATCTGCACTTGGGTCATTTTTAATGAGGGCTGGGGACAATTCGATACCAAGAACCTGACGAACTTGGTGCGCAAGGCTGACCCAACCCGCTTGATTGATCAGGCCTCCGGCTGGTTTGATCAGCGCGGCGGTGATTTTCGAAGTGAGCACAATTACTTTTTTAAGTTGCGCACATGCACGGAACCGACTCGCGCCTATGTTCTATCTGAAGTGGGAGGACGTACCTGTCTTGTGCATGGGCATAGCCAGGTGGAGAAGACCTACGGCTATAGCAAGAGCGAATCCCTCGATCATTTGAATGAGGAGTATGATAAGCTCCAGGCGGGAATGGATGCACTGATACCACAGGGGCTATGTGCCAGTGTGTATACTCAGTGGACAGATATCGAGGACGAGATTAATGGGGTTTACACCTATGATCGTAAGGTGCGTAAGATAAGTGAAAAAAAGGCGTAGCTTTCTGCTACGCCTTTTCCTATGCTATTCTTTCGGATTTGCGAAGCGGCTAACCTCTTCCTGAAGTCGCTCGGAAATCTCACGATTGATTTCGGAATCATCATGAATGGTAGTGATGGACTCCAAGATACCGGTGGTGCTTTCCGTTGCATCGGAGACACCCTTGGTACAATCGTTGATAACCTGAGAGATATGATTGATCTCACCGGTCATAGTATTGATGGTGGTGCTAAGAAGATCCGTGTTGTCGTTAACGGATAGGAGCACCTGATTAATATCTTCTGCATCCTGATAGTACTGCTGAGCAACACCTTCGAATTCTTCGTAATCGGAGAGAACGGAGTCGCTGACATAGCTTAACATCTCATTGGAGTTCTCTGCTAGTGTCTCAACTGCAGTAATAACCAGGTTACTAATCTGCTGAATGGAGTTGGCGGTATCGGTACTGTGTTCCGCTAACTGACGAATCTCATCTGCTACAACGGCGAATCCACGTCCGGCTTCACCTGCACGGGCAGCTTCGATAGA
This sequence comes from Lachnospiraceae bacterium, assembly GCA_024690265.1. Classification (GTDB taxonomy): domain Bacteria; phylum Bacillota; class Clostridia; order Lachnospirales; family Lachnospiraceae; genus XBD2001. Next base: position 7,988 of record JAILCW010000118.1, read on the forward strand.
AGCATTCAATGCCAACAGGTTGGTCTGGGAAGCAATCGAGAGAATGTCTTCAGTCAATGTCTGAATCTGTGATACATTCTTACTTTCTTCGATAGAGGTCTCTAAGCCTTCACGGATGGAGGATACCATCTGGTTGGTGGAGGCTTTCTTCTTCAATGTATTCTCACGGATGACAGTAGCGTGATCCTTGATATCCTTAACGCGAGAAGTACCGGAAGTGACTTCATTGGATACCTGTCCAACTGCGTTGTTAACATCGCTTGCCTCATCATTCAAGGACAGCAAGGTGTTATTTGCAGTTTCCATACTAGCGGTCAATTCCTCCATAACAGAGGATACGTTGGTAACATCTTCCTTGGATGTATTGACGATACCAACGGTGTTCTCAACGGAGGTGTAGATATTGCCGGATTCGTCTTTGATTTTGAAAATAATATTCTGCAAGGTGGACAGGAAGTTGTTGATTCCGGCAACCAGAATACCAACTTCATCTTTGGAACGATTCGGAACGCGGCGACGTAAGTCAGCATTGCCTGCGTTCATATCCTCCAAGATACTGTTCAACTCTTTTGATGCAACGACCAATGGAGAGATTGCACGGAATACGGAAATAATTCCTAACAGGGAAATAACTACCAAGAGGACAGCGCCAATAACGATGGACTTTTGCACTTCGCGCTCTGCACGTACCAGCTTGGCATTATTGGTATCTACCAATACCTGTAATTGTTCAGACATCAATTTGACATTCTCTTCGTAGGTTAGAATTGCCTCATGACAGGTACCAAAGTATAAATTATAGGAATCGGAGAACTTGGAAGCATAAAACATCTGCTCCATTTCTTTGTAAGTATCGAGGAACAGTCGACCAGCCTGGTTCATTGTCTCATATTCTGCCTTAAAATCTGCATTATTGATCTTGGCAACTTGCGTTCCCAAGTCAGTTAGTGCGGCATCAAAGGCTTCATATTCTGCTTTGCCGGGGTCAACCATGGACGCAATTCCATCAGCAGTATCCAAGGCACCGGTTGGGGCCATGGCCTGTACTAAGAAGAATCGCTTTACCAGATTCTGAAGATTAGTGTTGGCTTCACCGAAGTCACGTTCGATGACCAAATACGTATCTGAAATGGTATTAGCGGCAGTAACCGCTGTTCGGAAGTTGATGCCAATCAGCGTAACACCGATAATCATCACCAAATCAAGAACGAGAAAACAAGCTAAAATTTTAGATCTTAAACTCTGTTTCATAGTATTACTCCTTAAAAATGCAAGATTGCTATGTTACAAAAAGACCCCCCTATCGTTTTCCCTATCATTATTTTAATCTATGCACATTTTGTTATGCAATAGAAAAATAAACGAATTCTAAATTCTGTCAAAGATTTCACAAAATTAATTTTCTGGGGAATTGCAAGGTCGGCAACGATGCTGCATTGAATGGTGCTACGCCTTTTTTCATTTAAAAAATCAACTAACAGTAAATATTTATCGCAAATCGATAAAAAGTTATTGACTTTTGGAAATGGGAAGATTATATTCGCATTAGAAAGCAACAAATACGTTGGAGGTATGAATATGGGAGCTACAGATACAGAAAGACGTGCACAACAGCAGAAGTTAGCGATGCGATTGAAGTTGGTCACCGTTGCACTTGGTCTGGTAGGGGTGCTGCTTTTAGCGGCAGCGATTATTTTAAGATATAAGATTCCTTATATTTTTAGCGATAGCTACTTTTACGGATATGCCAATGGGGAGCATACCTTTTATGAGGAACCAAACGAGTTTTTGAAGCAGTTTCTGTGGGGCTTCTCCGTATTCACAGTAATTGCATGGGCGATGTGCTACAAGATCCTATGGTACTTCTGGAACGTATGCACTCAGATTGGTAAGGATAATTCTTTCTCCGCAGAGAATGCCAAGTCCTTTCATCGCATGGCCAATACCGGCTTTGCCATAGCAATCCTCTATGCCATCAAGCTGGCTTTCTATGCCGGTCGAATGCTCCTGTTAAAGGAATCATATTTTGGGGCAGTTATAAGTGGCGGTCTAGCATGTGGATTGATTGGACTTTTCTTGGTGTTATTTCTGTTATTTGGCATCATCTGCGAAGCGTTATCCAAACTGATTAAGAATGCCTATGAGATTAAGGCGGAGAACGATCTAACCATTTAGGAGGCGAGCATATGATAGTAGTGAATATTGATGTAATGCTCGCAAAACGTAAGATGAGCGTTACGGAATTATCGGAGCGGGTTGGCATCACTATTGCCAACATGTCCGTGTTGAAAAATGGCAAAGCCAAGGCTATTCGTGTGGAAACCTTGGACAAGATTTGCAAAGCGCTGGAGTGCCAGCCGGGGGATATTCTAGAGTATCGGGAGGAGGAAGAGAATAATGAGTGATATGACAAAACCAATGGCACCGCCAATGTTGGATGCACAGGTGCGGGGCGAACAATTGATTCGAGCAGAGGCTATGGAGCGCACATCCATTTTTGGCAAGATGATTGTGCCGACTCTGATTTACGCAGTAGTATTTGCCTTTTGTGTATATGATAACTGGTACGGAATTCTCATGGGCGGATTCGCGATAGCAACCATCGTATATATGAAGCACATGATGAAGGTATTTGGTGTGGAGCAGAAGCGTGGGTCCTTGTTTTATATGGTGGCATTGGTGCTCCTGGGATTTTCCAATGGACTCACCGGAGATGATGTGATTATTTTCTTCAATGATTTGTTCATCATCGGATTAGTGGTAGTATTCCTGCTTCATAATTACATGGATGATGTCAAGTGGGGGCCGGTGGCATACCTTGGAGCTATATTCCAATCCATATTCGGAGCCATTCCCTGCATCGGTGATTTGGGCAAGGATGCTGCTTGTTATTCTCGCTCCGAGGATAATGCGTCCAAGAAGTCATTGTTTAGTGTGCTGATTGGAATTGGGATAGCAATACCTTTGATGTTGATTATTGTTGGGTTGCTTTGCAGTGCAGATGTTGTTTTTGCAACAATTTTACATGATACACTTCATATAGATTTCTATACCTGTTTCGGTGTACTTCTGACCTTCCTCTTTGGTTTTGTGGCAGCATATTGCGGTATGCGTTTTATGGGTAAGGGTAATGTGAAGTTTGATGCAACAGAAGGAAAACGCTTTGGTGCGGTAGTTGCGGTAACCGTATTGTCCATGATTACTGTGGTATATGTTTTCTTCTCAGTGATTCAGATTCTGTCTCTCTTCTTAGGCAAGATGACATTGCCGGATGGATATACTTATGCGAAGTACGCGAGAGAAGGATTCTTCCAGTTGCTGTTTGTATGTTTATTGAATGTAGCAATTGTGTTATTTACTATGGCGAAGTTTGAACAGGATCTTCGTGTGAAGTGGTTATTAACTGCAATCTCTATTTGTACCTATATTATGCTGGCTAGTAGTGCCATGCGTATGATGATGTACATCCAGGTATATTATCTAACCAGATTACGCTTTATGGTTCTGTGGGGACTAGCTACTATTGCGGTGGTATTGATTGGGGTTATGATTGCAACCTTCAGGAAGGCTTTTCCACTATTTAAGTATTTGATTGTAAGTGTGGGCATTGCATATCTTGTATTGTCCTATAGTCACATGGATTACTTTATTACCAAGTACAATCTGGAAGCCGGTGCAGCTCGTGCGGTGGATGGTGACATGGAGTTTACCTATTTCGACCAGGAGTACTTGAATGGATTGTCTACCGATGCTGCTATGGCGTTTGTGAATTCGACTACAACATTGAAAAGCGCCGAGACTCATTATCTGGAGAATAAATCATATTACGGTAATGAGAATTTTGAGTCTTGGCGTCAGTTCAATCTCTCCCATGCATTGTTACGTTACTATTTTGGAGATGAGATGAAGGCGCTAGTTATTCAAGATTAGATATGTACATGGGGGAACCGAATGAAGAAAATGCGAAATTGGGGAACTGTATTATTGGCATTTGTTTTGGGATGTATCATTGTCTATGCGGCACTTCCTTCGAGAGAAGATAAGATTGTCGCTTTTGTGCGAGAGAACGAAATAGAATTGACCGCAATTGCCGAGAAGCGTTTGGCTGGAGATTACACGGTTAAGAATTATAAGAATGCAAAGGTAGATGGAGTATTTCCGAATACGGCAAAGGGTGATATCGTTCAGTTCAACTACGCCGGTGAA
>JAILCW010000025.1 GCA_024690265.1 Lachnospiraceae bacterium
CGATAAAGCACTTTCCGCGCTCTACGCTCTTTAGGAAAACAAGTCCTTCATCAAACCTCTCCGAAAGCCATGCCTTCTTAGAAGAAACCTGAACATCCTTATTATTTGATATCGCGCAGCAAACATGCTCCTCTTCGAGGTTATCTTTTGTTACATGAACATACTCCATAACCGCTCCTTCCAATAATCTCAACATTTTCTTTCTTGTACTCGGGGTCAAGAAACTCAGCCGCCGCAAGGGCCATCACTTAAATACAGTATAACTCCCGACGCGTCATAATCACACCATGTGTTTATCCTTTTTTTGAGTACGAAAAACAGCAGTCCCTGTTGGAACTGCTGTCTCATTATCTACATACTTCTATCAAGTATTGCTCTATATCTCTTTTATTCTTCGCTATCAATGGTAAAGAACTGAACGCTTTCGTTAATGGAATCTGCTGCAGTTGCAACGGAAGTTGCTGCAGAAGAAACCGTATCGGAAGACTCAGCTACATTACGGGAGCTCTCAGTCAACTGGTTAACAGTAGCGGTGATTTCCTGGCTGGTTGCAGACTGTTCTTCTGCTACAGAAGCCATGTTGGCTGCTACGTCGTTAACGGTTCCCATGCGCTCTGCCATGGTGGACAAGGTCTTGCTTGCCTCTCCAAGAGCATCGGTAATGATCTGGAAGGTCATTGCTGCATTATCAACTGCCGCAGAACTATCCTGAATCATCTTGGTATTGGACTCGGAACGTTCAGCCAAGTCTCTAACCTTCTTGGTCATTTCCTCAATAATATCGGAAATCTTCTTGGTTGCATCTGCACTATCATTTGCTAACTGTCCAATCTCAGATGCAACAACAGCGAATCCGCGGCCGTTCTCGCCGGCGCGGGCAGCCTCGATGGATGCATTCAATGATAACAGGTTGGTCTGAGATGCAATATCACTAATCATATCGATGATCTGATTAATCTGAGTTGCTGCGTCATCCACAGCCAGAACAGCCTCATTCATATCGTTCATGGAAGCAACTACGTCCTCCATTCCGGTACGCACACCGGTCATGTCCTTAGCACCAACGTTTGCCTTTTCCACAAGTTTCATCATGCTATTCTCGATTTCAGCCTCAGACTCAGTCAAATCAGATACAGTCATAGCAAGGGATGTTGCATTCTCAGCAACTTCGGTAACAGACTCTGCCATGCTCTCCATGTTCACAAGGATAGTCTCCATGGAATCGGACTGTTCCTTGGCCTCGGTGCTAAGAACACCTGCAGTGGACTTGGACTCCTGAGAGTCAGCCTCCAACCGAGCAGAAATCTGCTGGATATCACGAATAATGTTACGCATGTTATTGATGAAGTGATTCATGGAATGGTTCATGAAAGCAACTTCGTCATTACCCTTTGCATCGATCTCAACGGTAAAATCACCCTGGCTGATACGCTCAATGTTATCGGTCAGTTCGGATACCGGCTTACGAATCAAGCGATTCAAGGTAAAGTTGAACAACGCTGCCAGTACAATCATCAGTACAACAACTGCAACCAAGATAATTGCAATCATAACAAATACATCAGCCAACACGTCGGATGCATTTGCATAATTGATAACTTTCCAATCGGTTCCGTCTACCGTATGCATAACAACATAATAGGTATGGCCGGATGCCTTCACCTTAGTAACTTTGCCATCCTTGGTATCAATGACGGTACCAATCTGATTCAATAATGGGTCACTAACTTCTGTCAGATTCTGTCCGCAGAAATCAATATTTCCCGTGCTCAAAATCAGGCCCTTGCTGGTTGCCATCATTGCACGTCCGGAACCATACAACTGGATACCGTTCAAGTACTCCTGAGATGTTGCCATCATCAAATCCGCTGCAAGAACGCCCTCTCGTCCGTCCTGCAAATGAACGTGACGAATAACGGTTGCGCACAAGTCACCGGTATTCTTGTCGAAATATGGTTCATTATAGTAATAGTAGAAGGAGTCATTGTACTGCATTGCCTGCTTGTACCATTCCTTCTCACGGATGTCCATTCCTGGATCCCATCCGGTTAACTCGATAAAAGCGCCATCGGACAATGCTAAATATGCTCCGGTAGGAATCAGCTCATATCTGCCCTTTGTCTGGCTCAAGAATTTGTAGATTGCCTTGTCACTCTTGAACTTCTCAATCTCAATAGAATCACCGATTGCATTCAAATAGTAGAATGTGGAATTCAACTGACGATTTACTTCACTTGCGTTTGCTGCAACAGACTGTTCCAATGAAGTAAACAGCAATTCCTTAATCAGCTTCCTGCCAAATACACCCACAAGCATAACTACAATTGCGATACCAACTGCAACAATTGGTAAAAAAAGTGCAATCAGCTTGGAGCTAAGTCGTTTCATCTTTTTTCTTTCCTGCATACCCTTTTCGTTCATGTCTTACCTCCGGGTTGATATTGATTACCCCATGAACCCCCAGTATCGGAAGAAAGTTTATCTTTTTTCCTTGCCCACGCATTTGCGCAGAAACTAAAAATAGCACTTTAGTTTCCATAATGCAAGTGACTCTCTATTTTTACGCCCAATGATTGCCTTTTTCAATCCCCGTACTATGTACTATACTCTTATTATGACGATTAATGATTATTTTTCCGAACTGAAAACAAAAGATATCATCTGCTGGGGCAGCGGAAAGCATTTTCGCAATGTTACCTTGCCATTTTTGCAAAAAAGTGGATTGCTTGAGAATCTAAAAGGGTTTGTGAATCCCTCCGGTGGCTCCGAGGTGGTGGTTTGCGGCTGCAAATATCCGGTTTTTTCCAGAGATGAACTGTGTGATATGGACGCTGCACAGACGGCGATTCTGATTACTGTTGCGGGCTACGATGAGATTCTTTCCCAGTTGCAGGCGGATTCCAGATGGTCCAACTTTGAGGCCGTTCCATCTATTTTTTTGGAATCTCTGTATGAAGATCTGCAGCTTCTGTCAGTGCCAAAGCCGCCGCTGCACTATCGCAAGCATGATAAGCCCGTAATTCCAAAGGTCATTCATGCCATTTGGTTTTCCGGGGAGCCACTGCCGGAATTGTACCAGCGATGCCTGGAGTCCTGGCGAAAGAATGCGCCGGATTTTGAGATTAAGATTTGGAATCTAAAGACCTATCAGCCCGGGAAGTGCCTGTTTTATGAGCAGGCCATCGAGCATCGGAACTGGGCCTTTGCCTCAGACTACGCCAGAGCAGATTTGCTGCGAAGATATGGTGGCATCTACATGGATTTGGATGTGGAGATGCTACGTCCCATCGATGATTTACTATACAATGACGCCTACATGAGTTTTGAATCCCTTGGGCGAATTGAGTGTGGTTCGGGAATGGGGGCCAGAGCCGGACACCCGCTGATGAATGAGATCTGTGAAAGTTATGAACAGCGCCCCTATCTCAAGCCGGATGGCACCTGGGATAATTCCACCTGCCCGGTGCGCTATACCCAAGTAATTGAGTGCCATGGCTTGGTAAAAAATGGCGGTTTTCAGTTCGTGGATGATGTCACCATCTATCCTTTCGAGGTACTAACCGGGAAAAGCTTCGACACCGGCATCATCTATCGCACCGAACATAGCTACACTGTCCATCACCACAACGGAAGCTGGGTTCCGGATTCCGCCCATCGCGCCATGGCGCAGCGCTATGCAAAAATTCAAGAGTTTCTAGATCAGTTTTGACTTCCTTGGGGACGGGGTTAGTGGTTCATTGTACTTATATGGATACAATGAACCACTAACCCCGTCCCCAGGAGAGTCATACAAGTCCAAATGCAACGAATAAGAGCGTGCACATTCCCATCGATACAATAATTCCAAAGATCATCCAAAAGGTAGAAGGCGAACTCTCCTTTTCTCCGTCAAAAACTTTGCCACTACCTGAATAATACAGTGTGAGTTGCAGCGGTGGCGCACCTTTTTTTGCAAAATCCAACTCAAACTGCTCCGGTTTACCCGTCAAAGGATGGGTATAGTTATAGCGGAACATACGGATGTCTCCGGCATCCACTTCACCACGGAAGACTTCCTGCGGAACATCGTCAATATAATGTGCTGTGATTGTTCGCCCTTGCATTTCTGCTTTTTTCTTCTTGGAGGTTAGAACTCCGGTCTTATAAAGAAATCTCCAAAATACAACAAGCAACACAATCCATAGCAAGGCAACCAAGAATTCTTTGGAAGTGTAGAGCGCTACCACCTCATGCCATACTTCGACCAATTCTGCCCATTCTTCTGCAAAGCTGCCTTCTTCGGCAGCCAGCAACATCGCCATATGTATCATCTTCATTTTCTACCATCCCACAACAAGCTTAAATAAAAAGAACATACCAAAAGGTATCAGAATTCCAATCAACTTAAACACCGGTCCTAGAATCCAGGCGTCGTTCTCGTTGTAGAATACCCAGCCTTTTTCATCGTAATACAGCGTAATCATACGACCTAGAGAGCCCTTCTGTCTAGCGCGATAATAGTAGTGTCTCAGCTCCTGTGTGCCAGGCATGGTGTAGCGATACCGAATGAGGCGCAACTTAATCGGTCCAATCTCTACCGGTCTCTCCCAGCCACTGGATCTGTCATCCAAGTGTGCGGTAATCTTACGCCCCTGTTTTTTGGCGTCCCGAAGCTTCTGCTTGCCCTTGTTGAAGGTTCCCACCTTGAACAAGAGGGTCCAGCTGATGATGCAGAATACTGCAAACACGATACCCATGCGAATCAGCTCCGGCGCAGAATACGTCATCGTAAAGTAGTCGATAATCTCTTGTAGTTTTTCCATGTTGTTTTCCCCTTTTGTTTTTTGACTCCCGGGGACGGGGTTAGTGGTTCATTGTATCTCTATAAGTACAATGAACCACTAACCCCGTCCCCGGGAGTCATTTCCACATAAGAGTATAGCGCTTTTATTCTGCTGGCTCAATGGCTGCAACTTCATAGTAGAAAATCATGCCATCATAGAGGTTAACTGGCTTTTCATAGAGACGATATGCGGAATGCATCAAGTAATATGCATCGCAGAATCCTTCGCCAAGAGATCCGGTATTCATTGGCTCGTGAACCATGTTGTAAACCTTTGCATTATCAGTTTCATCAAGAGAAGTGAAATCCATATAATAACGATGATCCTCCATGTACTTGGCCTGATATGCCATTGGGTCTGCAGTAGTTACGAAGAAATCCTTACGCTCATCCGTGTCAGTTGCATGAATGTTGGATTTGCCCTTGAAGAAGTCCGTACCAAGGCTATAGTATGCATCACCATACTGCTCTTTTAACACGCCACCCATAGAGCAGGTGTAGAGTACACTCTGTGGGCACTTTCCAATGTGTGCGTTGTGAGCTGCCAGCATAATTTTTCCAGTGCCAAGATTCTGTTCTAATTCCAACAACCAGCTTACATTGGCTGCCATCGCCTGATCACGGAATGAGATCATCTCCCCCATATCCTCGATAGCCCAATAATCCAATGCAGTTCCGATGTTCTCGACCAACTTGTGTGCGCAGATGGTATCAAAATCATCATCCTCTGGTAATACGCCCTCAATTGCAGCAAGCTCTCTTCTCATGTTGTCCATAATCTCTGCAGTCAAGGATACGGTGCTATTTTCATCACCCCAGATGTCCAAGTTGGTGGTATCTGCGCCGGTGATATCATGGGACTCCATGTAATTCTTAAGGAATACAACGCCATCCTGTGGATTCTGCAAATCAAATCCATAGAAGCGAAGGCGCTTGTCTTCTGGTACGGATGCGTTGTATTCTCTCATCCACTCCACGAGATCTGCCATCTGCTGTGTGCGATAGATGTCAAAATAAAAGTGATTTGCGATGTCTCTTGCATCTCCTTCGCCACCCTGGATGTATTCGTTGACTGCCAAGCAATCGGAAAAATCTGCTTCCAATGCGAATGCACGGTAATCATATTTTTCAACTAAAATCTGAAATACATCTAACTTCAATTCCTGGAACTCTACGCTTCCATGGCTTGCTTCGCCAACGCCTACAATCTTTACGCCTTCCGGAATGGTGAACTCTGCGACTGGATTTGCAGCTTCAATCACTGCTTTATTCTTGTGCGCTGCAAGTACGGTTTTCATGTTTAGGCTGATGCCCAAAACCGCTGCCAGCACCAATACGATACTAAGTAATACTTTTACAATCTTTTTCAACACCTTCATCTTGTTTGTCCTCCCTGATGACTTATTTGATAATCCAAGGATAACAAAGTGATTCATGTGTTGCCTTTGATTTGCCTTACAGTTTGGGGCGGGAACCTTACATTCTTGTAAGGTAACAAAAAACCCCGGGAATTCCCGAGGTTTTGCAATCAATATCCAAATAGGGGTTAGCGGCTCAGGCCCTATTTTTTATAACGATCCACAATCAAATTGCGATCGTAATATACCTTATCAATAGCTTCAATCTGTGGCTTGCCGTTCACTACATTTACGATGGTAAAAGAGCAATTATAGGGTGCATGTCCCATCCAGTAATCTGCCGGATTTTCCATCAGGTCATTGGTCATGGCGCGCATGGCGCAACCGTGGGTGCTGATGAGATACGTCTTATCATCATCTCGCTCCATCAGCTCATGCAAAAAAGCCTGGGTTCTGTCACAAACATCCTGTATAGACTCTCCGCTTGGTGCCGGCACGAAGTGGAATGGGTCAGTGAAAAACTTTTCCGGCTCTCCATCCATCTCCTCTAGACGACGTCCCTCGAATTCGCCAAAACTAATCTCGATGATGCGCTCATCTATCTGAATTGGAACCTCATTGTCGCTCTCACGAAGGATAATCTCTGCAGTTTCTCGGGCTCGGTCCAATGGACTGCAAAAACAAGCATCAAAGTGCACGCCTTGCAACGCCTGGCCCGTTACTATAGCAAGCTGGCGACCATTGTCATTAATAGGTTCATTTAGTCTGCCCTGCATCACGCCATTGGCGTTTAACGCTGTCTCGCCATGGCGAATAATGTAGATTTTCATAATCGAATACTCCTTTTCAAAATGAGCCCTAGAGGCTCATCCAAGTGTTAGTATAACGGTTTTATGCCCAAGATGAAATCATTTGTTAAAATGACTCCCGGGGACGGGGTTAGTGATTCATTGTACCTCTATAAGTACAATGAACCATTAACCCCGTCCCCGGGAGTCAAAAATTGTATTGTATTGTATGAAAAGTATATAGTGGAGGCTAGTTCATTAAGCGAGTGTAGCTAATGCTGCACCCAAATCTTGTAATGCACTTACGGTTGCATCATCCGGCGCGCCGAGGAACGCAATGCCCTCGCCATTTACTACGGAAGCACCTGCATTCTTGCAGCGCTCTTCCCAATCGCGCATCCATTCCTGGTTGCCCCAGCCGTAGGAACCAAAGAGTCCAACGGACTTGCCACCAAGAGAAGATTCCAAATCAGCCATAAAAGGCTCCATCTCGCCTTCTTCCAACTGCTCAGCACCCATGGATGGGCATCCGAGAGCAAAGGCCTTGGCGGATGCAAGATCTGCTACGGATGCAGCAGCAACCGGAATTACTTCAGCTTCAGCGCCGGCGTTTTTTACACCATCAGCAACGGCCTGAGCCATCGCTTCGGTATTACCGGTGCCGCTCCAATAAACGATTTTTACACTACTCATAATCTCTAATCCTTTCCGAGCCCTAGAGGGTTCTAGTTATCCGGCGATTTCCCGGAGTGTTTTCCCGCGAACAATGGAACGAACCACGTAATCCCTGTCAGCCTCGAAGCGAGCAAACAGCTGCTTGCGGTGGGCCACGTTGTCGTAGACTTTCCAGTATCCGCTATATTCATAATTCTGGCCCTGGTTCTCGATGAATCCACGTACATCCTCTAATGGGTAGCCTAGGAAAACGCCGATTTCATGAGGAAAGGATATCTCGCCATTGTTAAAAAAGTAGATACGCTTAGCCAAAAGATTCAGGCAAGCCTTAAGGTCGTGGCAAACATCCTGATATCCATAGTCAGATATGAATTCACAGATTTGTGGTTGTGTAAGGTAGGCAGCCAGCGTTGACTGACGGTATAAAAAGAGGATAACCAGTTCCCCTCGCGCTTTTAAGAAGCGGTAAGAAATTCCGGTGTCCTTCAACAGTTCGCGAATACCATAAAAATCAGACTTCCGGATGGTGACGATATTCGACACCTTACTTCCGCGAAGCAGAGGCGCACAGTGCATGGCAAGCATAAGCATGAGTCGCTGCTTGGTGCTGCATGTAGTGTTGTATTCCATAATTTCGGTAACTGACATTGGTGTCCTCTTTCTGTTAGTTTCAACTAACGTTAGCCTTACCTAACGAAGTATACGATAAGTGAATTTGGATTGCAACAGTTTTTTTGAAAAAAAATAACTCCCCCGGGGACGGGGTTAGTGGTTCATTGTATTTATGCAGATACAATGAACCGCTAACCCCGTCCCCGGGGGAGTCAAAGAGAGAAAGTCTTATATCTTATTCTGCGGCTGTGCCAAAGCTGCAGTTCCCAATGTCATAGGTTGCACTTCCGGTCCATCCACTAACAACTTCCTGATGTGCCGGAATGGAAGCACTACGTGCGCCCTCTTCGCCGGAAAGTGTAATCTCAACCGGCTGGCTACCGTTCAGAGAAGCAGTTACCACATCATCCGTTACATCTACGATGTTTCCGGAGATTGCTGCAGAGCCATCTGCTGCTGCAATGGTGATGGTCTTGTGAGAGTAGTCAATCAACATGGTTGCATCCATTGCTACCGGTGCTTCCCCAGCAACCAACTCATAGGTTCCTGCAAAGCTCTCAGTTACCAACTCTTCAACCTGAACATCAAAGCTTACAGACTGTCCCAAGAAGGTTCCGGTTACAGTCTTGGTTCCAACGGTTTCAGAATCATATCCGGTGTAGTCCAAACGACCATTCCAGATGAACTCCTCTGCACCATTGCCGCGAACACAGTTAACATTCAGCTCATCTGCGTCAAAAGCGTCTCCGGTGTAGAAGGTACGAATCTTGGAAGCATCAATGGTAAGGCTCTGTGCTGCTGCATAAGGCATACCATAAATGTTGATGTTACGTGTAAAGGAACCACCCATCAAGCCGAAGCTAAGGCTCGCCTCGAAGGTGTAATCACCATGCTCGGTGTCAAAAATGAAGATATCAGCATCCTCACCGCCCTCGGTATTTACCGCACGAGTAGCACCGGTGGTATCCTGGGTACCTGTGATATGTACAACAAAGTTGCGGTCCCCGTTTTCATCATGGTTATACCAGTAACCATAGACGTAGATTACATCTCCGCCACCTACGGAAGTAGCAGGGCCGGAGAAAGAACCATACATGGAACCATCCTTGGCGCAGTACATATCCAAGCAAGCCGGATCAACGATGGTAGAAAATCCCTCGGTGTACTGACCCTCAAAGAAGTAAGCAATCTGGTCTGCTGCTTCCTTAGCTACCCACTCTTCGTGTGGTGTTTTTACCAAGTCATCAATGCTCATGGTTGCATATGGGTTGTCAGCCAGGTTCATGTCAAAAGGATCTGTAACGTCGGCTGCTCCACTTGCTGTCACCTCTGCTGCCGGCGCAACATTGACAAAGGAAAGGCCAAAGATAGCTACACATGCAACTGCTGCAAAAGCAACGCCACGTACCAAATCCTTTTGTAATACCACTCTTGTCTCCTCCTTTTCCTGTGGAAGGAAACAAGCAATGACGCAAAGCAATGCTGCAACAAAAGTTCCTACCATGTAGAACACGCACAGAGTTGGATTACCACCTGCGAAGGTTACATGGTTAATCACATCAGCAAAAACAAAATACAACTGAACAACTACCAGATACAGCGCTACGTTGTAGATTGCTGCCTGGATAAATGCACCGAATCTCACCGGTACGAAAAACATTACAAGTGATACAACAGCACCTACCAAAAGAACCATTCCTGGCAATGTGCCTGTGTGGCCCAGCGGCGCTGCCGTCGCCTGAGTCATTAAAAAGCAAATTCCGGTAACCAGTGCTACCAGAGCCGCCAGCAGGCTCAAATAGCTGCCGGCAGCTTTATTTTTTAAACAATCTAACATCGGTTCCACCTCCACTAATTCTGGCTTGTAGCCGCTACATCAGTTTCCTTGGAGAAAACCTTGGTGTAAGTATGAAGCACATACATTACAACTGCGCCGGCTAACAATAAGATTACAGTTACGTCAAGTACGCGAAGGAGAATCTGCCACCATGGAGCTGCGTCAGATACAACGATTTCAGAAGCATCTGCTCCACCCATGGAGGACTTTAACATGATGTAATACATGTATTTGTTGGATTCGATTACCTTCTCCAAAAGGTCACCGTCATCGGTATCCATGATGAGCTTCTCAATCTCGGTAGGTCTAGCAGTATCCAAGCAGAAAATATTGTTTCCTGCCATCAACATCTCCGGTGCGGAGGAGTAAGCGGATGCAGTAAGTGCATCGTCGATAATATATCCGCCGTAGCCCCACTCATCACGTAGGATGTGCTGGATGCCCTGGCTTGCTGCTGCGTACATAACACCAATACGGTTGTAAGCGGTCATAACACCAAGGGAATCGCCCTCAGCAAGGGAGCCCTCAAATGCTCTCATGTAAATCTCGCGGATTGCCTGCTCGTTAGCGTATGTAGAAATACCCTGGCGGCCTGCTTCCTGCTCATTCAAGAAGAAATGCTTAACAGTTCCGATTAAGCCCTTGGTACGCATACCATGGGAAACATTCTTTGCTGCATAGTAGCTAAGTACACCATCCTCAGAGAAGTACTCGGAAGTACGTCCGGAGTATGGGGAACGAAGGGTGTCAGCACCCGGTGCATAAGCGATTGGAATAGATGCATAAAGAGCATCTTCACCATACATCTGACCAAATCTCATCTGTACATCGTGATTCCAGGTAGCGCCGACGATTGGAAGGGTTGCCCAACCGGTACAGTTACGACGATCGCCGTACTTGAACTGTCCGTTCATTCCTTCCGGTCCATCTACGATGGTACATCCCGGCTTGTTAACAGCCTTAACTGCCTTGATACCCTTAGAATCACCCATGTTGATTAAGAGTTCGGACAAGGAAAGCTGAGACAGGAACTCATCCCACTTCGGATCGTCGATTTCAACACCCTTCATGTCGATGAAGTTAATCTTCTTGTCTAACTTCTTTTCCAATTCAAAATCATCTACAGACTTGGCATCTGCAGCCTTTACATAGGTCTGCATGTTTAAGCCATCGTACAGCTTATCATTGACAGTAATCTTGTCTAAAGTTGTAGGATATGTGGTATCCCATGAAGAACGGGAAAGATATGTAATCTTCTCGTTGTCATTTACCCAGTAATTTACATCTGCATCATCAAAGGTATTGGTAACCTCAACCTCGCTGTTGTAGCGGGACTGACGATACTTGGTGGTATCCACTTCGCTGTTTAATGGAACCCACTTTGCAACAGCATCTGCGCTACCGGTTACTACGTTGCCAGCCTCATCAACCAGCTTGCCTTCAACCTCTGCACCGCACTTTGCAGCCAATACGTTGTTCAATGCGTCGTGAGCGCCGTTACCTACTGCAAAGTAGTAATCGCCGGCATCCAGGATGTAACCCTTAGAACCCAAGCGATCGTAGGAAGCCAAGAAGTATCCTGGGACCTGAATCTCAACGGTTTCAGAAGCACCTGCTGCCACTTCTACCTTGTCGTAGCCCATCAACTGAATGGACGCTTTTTCCACGCCGTTCATCACATCATACTCGGTGTATGGGGACTGTGCGTAGAGCTGAACGGTAGCCTTGCCGTCCATGTCGCCGGTGTTGCTAACTGTAACAGTTGCGGTAAAAGTATCACTGCCATCATCGTATGCCAAGTTGTCCATGTGATACTCGTAAGTGGTGTAGGACAAACCATAACCGAATGGGAAGCAAACTTCATCCGCATAGTTCCAGCCATCACTGGAAGCCTTAGCACCTGCAGCAGAATCCGCATTGCCCTGGCCAAGGATGGTATCCTCATAACGAGTCTCATAATATCTGTAACCAACGTAGATTCCTTCGTTGTAGCTTACAAAATTCTCACCCGCCTCACGTGGAGTATTGCTGCCGTAATCATACTTGTGAAGACCGAAGTTCTCAGCACTTGGTGCAGACAAGGAGTTGGCTGCAAAAGTAGCTGTGGTGTGTCCGGATGGATTAACCTCACCGGTGATGACACGGACAGCACCCGGCATACCGTAGAATCCTGGGTTACCAACCCAAAGAACTGCATCTACGTCATACTCTTCTAACCAGTCCATCTCCAATGCAAACACGGAGTTTAAGATTACAACGGTCTTGTTGAACTTACCGGAATCCTTGATGCTCTGGAAGATTGCCTTTTCATTGTCGTCTAATTCAAGCATTCTCTTGCCCTTGTCGTTTACCATAGCAAGGTCATTACCCTCAGTAGCGAAGCGAGACAATGTTACAAATGCAACATCACCGTAGGATGCGTAGGACTTTTCCAAGTCAGCTGTAAGGATGGAAGCGTCATACTC
>JAILCW010000037.1 GCA_024690265.1 Lachnospiraceae bacterium
TCCTTGGCATTGAGTATGTACGAGCTCTGCATCATTTTCATAGTAAGATTACACCTCATGCCCTTCCACGAGTTGGAGCCTTACATGGTGATATGAAGACGGATGGACAGTATGCTTCTGCCACCAAGATTCGTCAGATGATATGGAATAATGAAGATATCACTAGATTCGTTCCGAGTCATACAAGTACTTACTTCACAACAAATGATGCCTTCATCCTAGAAGCCGATGACTTTTCCATGCTCCTTCAAGACCGTCTCTATCTCAGTGACAACTACGAATGGGCCATGGATTGTTCCGAAGACTTTAGCAATAAGATAAGAAATAGCAGAGATTTGTTTATTACATACACCAAATATGCCAATGCATTAAAGTCAAAAGATATGGACCTCTCTCGCATCCAGCGAATCCTAACACAGATTATGCTTAATATGGGCAAGTCCTACCGAGAAGAGTTACACAAAGCAGATTACCAAACATACCTACATCTACTTGGGTTCTCTGAACAGGGTTCCCAGTTCCTAGGCAAAATCAAGAAGGACTCTATCCTTCCAATGTTTACTTCGCCGCAGGATGCCAAGGGATACATAACCACAAAAGAACAACAAGATTTATACGCTTTAGATTTGCATGCTGCGAATATCTATCGCACCATCGCAACTCAAAAGTACCATCGTACATTTCCAACGGAATACACCAGAAAGTTTACATAACAATCCCCCTGAGATTCTCAGGGGGATTTCTTACTTCATATTCATTTTCGCAATATACTTTTCTAACGCATCTGCAAGACGATTACAATCTAGCGCCTGATCGTAAGTCTCTGGGCTTAACAGATACTCTTCTGCCATTCGCTTTAGCATTTTAATCCAATCCACTTTCGTATTGATATTCTTCGCATCATATACATCATGGAATTCATCCAATATGGACGCATTGTATCCATATGTCTTCAGCTTGTTATAACTGCCAAATGTTCCGCCATCAGTAATACCATTTTCATCTGCCCATGCGCACCAAGCAAACATCTCCATCTGAGATGCGCTGGATGGATTCACTTCCTTCACATGTACATCGTAGTAGCGCTGTTCCCCTCCATAATTACAGGACACCTTTATAATCGGATCTTCCTCAGTAGATTTGTCAGAGCGAAAAGCAGCCATTCCATAACTGATATTATCATCATAGGCAATCATCGTAAGAGACAATACATTTCCCACGGAATGCGACTTTCATTTCTCAGCTGCGCTCGTTAAATCCGCATAAAAGGAATTCACCTTCGCATTATCCGATTTTTCATATTGTGCTCTTGTATCTACTGTTGTAGCTCCAACATTCAATGCTATATCCATATATAAGCCCTCCCTTTGTTACTAATTATAGTACCTCTAAAACTCAATACAATAAATCTGGCCCGAACCGTAAATGAAATGGAACGAATCGCAAGAGCACAAAAGGAGTCCGTCCACAAGGAACGAACTCCAATTACAAACATATTAATGATGGAACAATCGAAGACCGGTAAATGCCATCACCATACCATACTTATCGCAGGTTGCAATAACATGATCATCACGGATGGATCCGCCTGGCTGCGCAACAAAGTCCACGCCGCTCTTGTGAGCACGCTCGATGTTGTCACCGAATGGGAAGAATGCATCAGATCCAACGGATACACCGTGCAACTGATCTAACCATGCACGCTTCTCTTCTCTGGTGAATACTTCCGGCTTCTCAGTGAAGATATTCTCCCAAGCGCCATCTGCCAATACATCCATATAATCCTCACCAATGTAGAGGTCGATGGAATTATCACGGTCAGCTCTGCCGATGGAATCCTTGAATGGAAGATTCAATACCTTCGGGTTCTGACGAAGGAACCAATTATCCGCCTTGCTACCTGCAAGACGTGTACAATGAATTCTGGACTGCTGTCCGGCTCCGATTCCGATAGCCTGACCATCCTTAACATAGCATACAGAATTGGACTGGGTGTACTTCAAGGTAATCATTGCGATTGCCAAGTCCATCTTCGCCTGTTCGGTTAAGTTCTTGTTCTCGGTTACAATATTCGCAAAGAAATCATCGTCGATTACAAGCTCGTTACGTCCCTGCTCAAATGTAATGCCGAATACTTCCTTACGCTCCAACTGACGCGGTACGTAGTTTGGATCTATTTCAATAACGTTGTAGTTGCCCTTTTTCTTTCCCTTTAAAATCTCCAGTGCTTCCGGTTCATATCCAGGTGCGATAACACCGTCAGATACCTCGCGCTTGATGATCATAGCGGTTGGTACATCGCAAACATCAGACAATGAAATGAAGTCTCCGAATGAGGACATACGGTCTGCGCCACGTGCTCTAGCATATGCGTTAGCAAGTGGGCTAAACTCCATATCCATATCGTCTACCCAGTAAATCTTGCGCTCCACGTCAGACAATGGAAGTCCAACAGCGGCACCTGCTGGGGATACATGCTTAAAAGAGGTAGCTGCCGGAAGTCCGGTTGCCTGCTTTAACTCCTTCACAAGCTGCCAGCCATTGAAGGCGTCCAGGAAGTTGATATATCCCGGCTTACCATTCAATACCTTGATAGGAAGCTCGCCCTCTTCCATATAAATGCGAGATGGTTTCTGATTCGGATTACATCCGTACTTTAACTCTAATTCCTTCATAAACTTTCCTTTTCTTACAATATTCTTTTAGAGAACGGCTTACTCGTTTTTGTTTACAATACGAGTTTCATATTCACCGGTTGCAATATCAATGAAACGAACAAACAAGGACACCTTATTCTCCGGATTCAAGTGACTCCACACACTTGCGGTAAAAGAGTCGATGTTGTCATCCATATCAACGAGGGTTGGCTCACCTTCAAAACTTGGCAATGGATTGCCATCTTCCATATAGGTATGGATAAAATGTCCCTCTCCTGCAATTGGATTGTCATAGGTGAATGTGTAACGATTGCAACAATCAGGATTGCCGTTGTTGCTCTTCAAAATAGACATGGCATAATCGAACTTGCCATCTGCTACATTGAGAATTCCGCTGATTCGAGGGGTGTAATTCGGTGCATCCGGCTCACATTCACGGCAGCGTAGCGATTCTTCAACAGACTGACCCTCATTCATGCCGTCATAAACGGTATCGGTCTGATCTCCATTGGTAACGATTGTAGTGTTACCTAAAACACGTACCGGTGCATAGATGATAAGGCTTGGATCCTCTAACTTAGATGAATCGAATGCTTCGGTACGAATACCCTCGCCCTCTTCTACGAATACACGGTTACGACTGTTGCTGCTTCGGCCCATGATAAAATAGGCAGTCACAGCCTTGGTGCCATCCTTGCTTCGGCCAATGACAATGCCGCGGCCTGGATAGCTGGTACTGCTTAGCTCTTGCGCTAAAGAAACCATCTTCATGTTTAACTCCTCCAACTCTTAAAACATGATCTCTTAATCCGTCCATCATTATATCTGATTAATAATTTCGGAACAAGACCTACTCAGATAAAAGCGTAGCGCAGAATTAATCAACGAATATGTGATGATTACTTCACCAGTTCATCTAATACTTTTGTATACAAATTATCATCATTTGGGAATCATGATGCCGCCAAAGTATTCCGGCTTCCCATTCTCATCACTCAGCAAGAAGCCTCTTGTCGTAATCCATACATAGGTACCATCTACCTTGCGGGCACGATAATAAATCGGTTGCACATCTCCTCCGGTTGAAAATGTCGCATATCGCTTCTACCTCATCCTTTTCGAAGCATAAAAAAATCCCCGATTGTTTTTAACAGTTCCTCTTTCTTCATCGTCTTCAACAGATAACCGTTCGGTTTCAGGCTAACCACTTTCATAACACTTTCCTTGTCCCCTTTGGCCGTTAGGAAAAATACCGGTATACCTGATGTGCCGATTTCACTTCGTATCATCTCGAGAACCTGAGGACCTGTTGTTACCGGCATTTCATAATCTAGCAGTATTAAATCCGGCACATTGTTCGCAAGGTATGTAATTGCCTGCATTCCGGAGTTTACGACGACAACACGATAATCTTCCTCTAACCACGATTTTGCCATGGTAAGATACGCAGCATCATCATCTACCAAAAGAATTCTTTTGCGTCGAGCCCGTTCATCGTTGGAAGCAAAAATAAACTGCATTTTTTCAGCTGCGTCTTTCACGTTCAATGGACGTTCAAAATGCTCTTTGATATAGGATGAAGAAATACTCTTGCACAAGGTTTCAAACTCCTCGGCATCACCAATTGTGCACAGAATTTTGTCTTTCTCAACGCACAAATCTTTCAGATATACCAGAACATCCGCGATTTCTTCCAGATAATTGCCCATGTAAAAAAGGACAACATTAGGCTCTTCTTTGTATTGCTCCAACACACTCATCTTGGGTTCCGCCTTGATTACCTCAATCCCAACTTCCGCCAGTCCATTCGCAAGTGCATCCACCATGAATGTTGAGCCTCTGCTAATTAAAAGTAACTTGTTATCCATTTTGCCTCCCAAAACTCATTGTAGTCGAAGCCTAGTATCGAGTTTTTAAGATTTCCTCTCGATCGAGCGCGGCCATCAAATGTACCATTCTGTCATATTTTTCCCATGAATCTTTCGGAATTTGGTATGATTCCAACATTTTTAGGATCGATTCTGCTGTTTGAAAATCATATGCCTCCACTAATTCACGAATACTACGCAATGCCTCATCCACCTGTGCACTATCAATCAGCGGTAAGTTTTCTTTCTTACTCACAATCATAGCCAAATGCTTCAGATAGCCACGATATCGTACTAATAACTCCGGCGTTTTCTGACGAATCACAATAAGATTCTCTTCATTTCCTTTTTCTTCTAGTTCCTCCGCCAACCGGGATAGTTTCATAGCCCCAATCAATCTCGCAGAACTCTTTAATGCATGGACATAGACGGTATAATTTCGGATATCCTCTTCCGCAAGCGCATTTTCAATTGCTTCTGATTTTGCATCAATAGAAATATAGAAATCCTTTATAACCTTCTCAAGAACATCCGCCCCTCCACAATTTTTAAGAGCTTCCTCCAAGTCAATCTCCTGCAATTGCCGTAAAACACTATCTTCCGGTATCGCATCCAACTTCGCTTCAGAAGTGTCCTCAAATGCACGATAGTTTAATTTCTCCATCGGAAGGTACTTCTCAAGCATCTTCTCAAGTTCCGCCCCATTCACCGGTTTTGCCAGATAATCAGTGAACCCATATGCTAGGTATTCTGCCTTTGCTCCGGAAATCGCATTGGCTGTTAGAGAGATTACCGGTACATCATCATTCAGATTGTCCGTCATACTTTTCATAGCCTCTAATGTCTGTACACCATCCATCTTCGGCATGCGATGATCTAGGAATATCGCATCATAACGGTGCTCCTTTACCTTCTCTAGTGTCTCAAATCCACTCTCCGCCGTGTCAATCTGAATCCTGGTCTGCTTTAGAAGGCCTTTCATCACTGTGAGGTTCATCTCATTGTCATCAACAACCAATATCCGTGCACTTGGTGCTTGAAAACGTTGATGATACTTCTCTTGCGTCCTTAGATATTCTTTATACTTCTTCTTAAAATCTCCGATTTTCTCGTTGGAAACCACCTGTTGCTTGATGCGGAATGAAAAGTCACTTCCTTGTCCATACACACTATGCACCTCTAACCTGGTATCCATCAGCGCAAGAAGTTTCTTTACAATGCTCATTCCAAGCCCGGTACCTTCAATGGAACGATTCTTGATTTCTTCAATCCGTTCGAATGGTGAAAAAAGCTTTGATAAATCTTCTTCCTTGATTCCATTTCCGGTGTCTTTTACCTCAAAATTCAGATATATCTCATTCTCATCAATTCGATCATATCCAATGTTCAGCGTAACTACACCTTCGTCGGTGTATTTCACTGCATTCGACAATAGATTCGTCAGACACTGTTTGATGCGAAGTTCATCACCAATCAGCATACATGGAATATGTTCATCCACATCCACTTCAAGCGCCAAGCCCTTTTCCTGAGCTTTGGATGCAACCATATTCACCAAATCATTCACCGTGGAGCCAAGATGATACTGTGCCGTTATTATTTCCATTTTTCCGGCTTCAATTTTGGAAAAATCCAGAATGTCGTTCACAAGGCTAAGAAGCGTATTCCCGGCAGATTTTGCACTATTGGCGTATTCAATAATCTGTTCATCATCGCATTCCCGTAATATCATTTCATTCATTCCAAGTATGGCATTAATTGGAGTTCGAATTTCATGCGACATGTTGGATAAAAATGAGGACTTGGCATCACTTGCTTGTCTTGCCACCTCTAACTCACTTTCCAATTTTTGTTGTTCTTCTTTGCGCTCAATAAAATCTGCAATTTCTTTTAATGCTTCATTTAAGCTTTCACTTAATACCGCAATTTCATCATGGGTATCAAAATGATACTTTTCCATTGCACGAATTTTATCCATCTTGTTCTGATCATCCGTATGCATAAAATCATCTAAGAATACAGACATCGCACCAATCGGTGCACCAATTCGTACTTTGGTGTAGTAGTTCGCAATACTTGCAAGAGGTACGCCCACACACATCACCAACAAAAGCATCTTAATATCAAAGCTGATTGCATAACGATTTATCTTATATTCCAAATCGGTAATATTCTCTGCAAAATCACTGGATTTCTCCGGTTGTTCCGCCATATTCTCACGCTTATCCGGATGCGCTGTTATCTGATGGTTCTCAATCATCATATCTTTTAAATCAGGAAAAAGAGCAACCGTAAACCACGCAACGGAAATTCCCAGTAACAGTTCCACCACAACAATAATTGTCGTGATTTTTACACTCAACTTGGTTTTACGATGATAATTTCGCAATAGCGTATCTTCCTGATACCCCTTCGTATAGCCGTAGCCAATAGGAAATACTGATTTTATTCGATCTGGAGCATAATTAAAGAAACAATAAAGCACAAGGGACACCAATGCCGTCGGTGTAATTGCACCAATAAAATAATAACTGATGCTGCCAAGAGCTGATAATTCATATGTGCTTGTAGGCAGGGCGCCAAAGCAAAGTCCCCCCATTGCACCACTAACAAGTGCCGTTATAAAAACACCTAAAAGTGTCTTAAGTTTCGACTGAAACCAATAGTATTGAGCGAATAAGGAATAAACAAGAACACATGCCAAAAATACAGACAAGTAAAATGCACCTTCCATGGATGTAATCATTACATATAAAAAAACAGTAAGAAAAGAAAGCATAGAAAGTAAGTATCCATACAATCCTGCAATCAACAGGAATGGGATATAGGAAAGTGCCATTACAAAATCCCCGAAAAGATGGATACTATATTGACTCTGGCTTCGGAACAAATACCACGAAAGTATCGTCAGCAATATCAGAATCGTCCAATGAATCATATTCGTAACTATACTCTTGATGCCTAACTCAGAAGTCTGTTTACCCATAGTCGCAACCTCTGCAAAACAACAAGTTTTTATCTGATAACAATAGTATTATACACCAAATATACTATACAAATAAAGAAAAACCCTGTCGGAAGAATGATTTGAGGGGTCACCTCAGAAACCAACAAACCATAAGAATCCCATGTAACTAAAAAAACAGCCCCTTGTGGTTAAACTTTATTCTCTGTAGCGAAGCGTAGACAGCGATTTCGCGGGAGAATATAGTTTAACCACAAGGGGGCGTATTATAACTTAGTAACGGCCTAATAACGCGTCCTTCACATCGTCCGTTGCAAATGCAACATCCACAGAGTCAGTGTAGATGCGACGAAGTTCGTCTTCTGTAAAGTGGAAGATGTTATCTAACACTTCGTACTCGTGGGAAAGAGAAATTCCACTAACGGTACGGTTATCGGTATTGATAGATACCGGAATTCCAGCTTCTAAGTAACGACGGATTGGATAATCGATTAAGCTCTCAAGCGCATGTGTCTGCAAGTTAGAGGTTGGGCACATCTCAACACCAACATGATGGTCCGCGCACATCTTCACGATGTCAGCATGACCGTCCATCGCAATACCGTGACCAACACGACGAGTACCAAGTTCAATGGCACCGCGTACATTCTCTGCACGTCCACACTCACCTGCATGAATGGTATAAGGAATCTCCAGTCTTTTTGCTTCATGGAAGAGGTCTGTAAACATCTCCATAGGGAAGGATGCTTCATCACCGGCAATATCAAATCCAACTACACCACTTCCCAGATGCTCTCTAGCAGCCTTTAAAACTGCCATGTTATCCTCTAAGGACATATGGCGCATTGCACATACTAAGATACCGGACTCGATTCCGAATTCTTTCTTGGCATCTTCAAGTCCAAGAGCAACGGAATCTAGGATCTCATCCAGACTCAATCCTTCGTTCTTATGGAAGTTCGGCGCAAAGCGTGTCTCTAAATAAGTAACACCCTCTAATGCATCTGCCTTGGCAAGAGCATAAGCCTGACGACGCAGATTCTCCTTGGTCTGTAACACTTGAATTGGCAAGTCAAAACACTTCAGGTAATCTGCCAAAGATGTACAATTGGCAGGCACTACAAGGCGAGTCGTTAACTCCTCACGAGTCATCTGCTCCCCTTTGGATGCAAGATACTCTGCAACCAAATCCATATCCATGCCACCATCCAAGTGGCAATGCAATTCAACCTTCGGTAATGTTTTAAAATCCATATCCATAACCTCTTATATATTCTCAATCTGCCAATCTATTGGCGTCTTGCCATGTGCCTCTAAGAACTCATTGCACTGGCTAAAATGCTTGCAACCAAAGAATCCGCGATATGCAGAAAGCGGACTCGGATGAGGAGCCTTCAAAATCAAATGATTTGGATTATGTAAAAGAGCCGCCTTCTTCTGTGCCGGTGCACCCCAGAGCAGGAACACTACCGGGTCATCCTTCTTGTCTACAATCTGAATCACTGCATCAGTAAACTGCTCCCAACCAATACCCTTGTGAGAATTAGCTTCATGGGCACGAACCGTAAGCACCGTATTAAGAAGTAAAACACCTTCCTTGGCCCACTTGGTAAGACATCCATTGTTAGGAATATAACACCCCAAGTCATCCTGCAATTCCTTGTAGATATTCTGCAGCGACGGCGGAGTATCGATTCCCGGCTGTACAGAAAAGCATAGTCCATGGGCCTGACCCACATTGTGATATGGATCCTGTCCAATAATAACCACCTTCACATCAGAAAGCGGCGTAAAATGAAAGGCATTGAAAATATCTTCGGAAGGTGGAAATACCGGGCCCTCGTGATACGCCTTTTTTACCGTCTCGTATAAGTTCTTGTAGTAAGGCTTATGGAACTCTGTTGACAGAGGCTCCAGCCAATCATTATCAATTGCTGACATATTATAATCGGACCGGAACGCCTCGCCCGGCCAAGTACTCCTTTACTTCACGAATCTCAAGCTCCTTATAATGGAACAAAGACGCCGCCAATGCAGCTTCTGCACCGCCTTCGGTAAGTGCATCATAAAAATGTTCTAAGGTTCCGGCTCCACCGGAAGCAATGACTGGGATGTTTACTGCATCGGAAATGGCACGGGTCAGCGCAATATCATATCCCGCCTTGGTTCCATCTCCATCCATACTGGTAAGAAGAATCTCTCCAGCGCCAAGAGACTCTGCCTTCTTGGCCCATTCCACAGCATCCAAGCCTACATCCACACGGCCACCATGCTTGTACACGTTCCATCCACTGCCATCAACGCGGCGCTTTGCATCAATAGCAACCACAACGCACTGGCTGCCAAACTTCTCTGCCGCATCATGTATGAGCTGCGGATTATCTATGGCGGAGGAGTTGATAGAAATCTTGTCTGCCCCCTCACGAAGCAGCGCACGAAAATCCTCAACCGTACGAATGCCGCCACCTACAGTGAATGGTATAAACACTTTCTTGGCAACTTCTCGCACCATATCAACCACCGTATCACGATGGTCACTAGATGCGGTAATATCCAAAAACACAACCTCATCTGCGCCTGCAGCATCATAAGCTGCAGCAACAGCTACCGGATCACCGGCATCCATAAGATTAACAAAATTAACACCCTTCACCACTCGTCCATCCTTGATATCCAAGCATGGAATAATACGTTTTGTATGCATATCAATCACCTATAATTCGCAAAAGTTCTTAAGTATCTGAAGTCCTACCGTACCACTCTTCTCCGGATGGAACTGGCAGGCAAAAATATTACCGCTTTCCACAGAACCATGAATGGTTGCGCCATAATCACTGGTTGCAGTAACAATGGACTCATCTGCTGCTTGCAAATAATAGGAATGGACATAATAGACAAAGGACTGCTCAAAAATCCCTCGGAACAAGCGTCCCTCATGCTGAAGATGCAAAGAATTCCAGCCAATGTGCGGAATCTTCAACCCCATGTCATCCGAGAAGCGAACAATCCTCCCCGGCAATATACCAAGACCCGCCACACCAGGCGTCTCTTCACTAGATTCAAATAGTAACTGAAGACCTAGGCATATTCCAAGAAAAGGCTTCCCGGAGGAAGCCACTTCTTGAATGACTGTATCTAATTGATATTGTTTCAAGTGGTTCATGGCATCACCAAAGGAGCCAACTCCCGGTAATACCACTTTGTCAGCCGACAGAATCTCCTGCGCATCTCTTGTCACCTTGGTCTCATAACCCAGATAGGCAAAAGCCTTTTCTACGCTCTTAATATTGCCGGCGTCGTAGTCAATAATTGCAATCATGTTGTAGTAATCCTTACTTTAATCCTTTTTCCTCAAGTATATCGTATATCTTCAACGTGTAGTCCTGACGGTCTCCTACGTAGAAAATATCACGAGCCTCTTCCGGTGAAATCGCAAATTGTGCATTCAACTGGTCAATCATCTTGCTGCCGAGTGTATCATATTGCAACTTAACACCCAGCGTATCTGCAGATTCACCCTTTTCGGTGTACTGAATCACACCAATTATCAAGCTATCCAAAGCCATACCATAATCTTTCTTGGACATGGCTACCTCGTATTCTCGATTCTTCATCTGAAGCATAGCAAGTAGCTTGGTCTTCTCAATGAAAAGCTGTCTAGCCTCATCCTTGGTCTCTACTCCACTGACACAGCTATATGCAGCAATATAATCGCCGGTATCAAAATAACTCTGCGCACGACCAAACTGTTCCTTCACAGCGAAGGTCTTCTGAGCAACAAAGACGAATACGATAATAGAAATCGCCAGTAACAAGAAAACGATAATCACCTTTAGCGGAATCTTTGGAGAATTGTCCGGTTCCTTCGGCTTCTTCGGCTTCTTTTCCTTCGGAGGCTTTGGTGGCTTTTCCTTCTTTGGCTTCTTTTCCTTTTTCTTCTTTTCCTTTTTCTTCTTCTCCTTCGGTGCCTCTTCTTCCGGCTCCGTCAGTTCATCAGAAAAACTAGCAAGTAAATCATCGGACTCTGCAGCCAACTCTTCCGGTGTCGGATTCTGCTCACTGATATCCAACAACTCATCAAGAGCTTCATCATCTTCGGACTTCTTCTTTTTCTTGAAGATGCCTAAAATCTTAGCCAAAAGTCCCGGCTTCTTGCCTTCTTCTTCACCTTCAAAGCTGGCATCAGATAAGTCTACACCTTCTTCTGCAGCTTCCGCGGACGCTTCAAAAGCGTCCCTGGCTTCGTCTAATTCTTCACCGGAAGCATCTGCACTCAGCAAATCTCCAATCTCCGATAAAGAATCATCCCCGGACATCATCTCGCTTAAGTCTATACCTTCACCGGATTCATCCATCAACTGGACTTCCTGTGCATCGGTACTCTCACCAAATAGAGAGGACAAATCCATCTCTTCTTCGGAGCCATTCGGATCAACCAAAGTAATCTCCGGCACACCGGAGCCACTCTCCTTAGATGCATCTGACAAATCCAATTCATCCGGTTCAAACTCTGGCTGAAGGAAATCCTCGCCAATAGAACTTCCGGTAGGCTTAGGCTTGTCTGCTTCTGCAGATGACTTTGCCTCAGATACAATATCCTCTATGCTCTGCATAAGATTATCTTCCGGCTCCACATCCGTTGGAACCTCAATATCCTCCACAGACAAATCCAAATCAACCGGTGTCTCTGCAATCGGCTCCTCTACAGGAGTCTCTTCCACAAACTCTAATGGCAACTCATCGTTAACAATAACATTACCCGAATCACGACTGGCATTATCATCAATATCAAAGTTATCAACGCTGTTGGCGCTCTCATTGCGCAGCTCATTCTCAAACTCTGCTAAAAACGCGTCCGCTTCTCCGTTGTCCAATTCTTCTTCAAATTCGCGCAAAAAATCAGCCTCATCGAGGATTGACTGCAAACTACTATGTCCCGAACTACGTGGAACATAATCATTCAGTCCATTTGCCTCCATGAAGTCATCATCTGCAGATACACGTGTACGACGCGCCTGACGTTCCTGGCGTGAGCGACGTTCTCTCCGATCTGCATTGGACACATCGTTTTTTGCTTGCGTTATGGAATCAAGTAGTCCATCCAAGTAATCTTCTGAATTCGCCACGGGATTACCTCCATACTAGTATAAAAATAGAGAAAGGGATGTGAAACGAATCACATCCCTTTGAATACATTAGCCATTCTTACGAGCGCTCTCGTATTTCTCAACAAGTTCATCAATTACCTGAACAAGCTTACCAATCTCCGGCTTGGTTAACTGAGCGTCAGCTCCAAGGGACTCACCTTTACGGCGAATTTCGTCATTAATCAAAGATGAGAAAATGATAAACGGAATGTTCTTCATGGTATCGTCTTCTTTAACTAACTTACAGAGACGATGACCATCCATCTTAGGCATCTCAATATCACTTACGATCAAATGAACATCATCCAAAACTGTTCCGTTGTCAGCAAATGCACACAACTTCTCCCATGCTTCCTGTCCATTAGGATTAACAATCAAGTTGGTATATCCGGCCTTGCGTAAGCATTCGGTAATCAACTTGGACAACAATGGAGAATCCTCTGCAATCAAAATTGGGGACTTGGAGCGGTCATGAGACTCATAAGAATCCATATCGGAAACCTTAAGACCAGTCTCAGGATTGATGTTGGAAACAATCTTCTCGAAATCGAGAATAACAACCAAACGATCCTCCAGCTTGATAACGCCGGTAGAAACGCCGCTGTCCTCAGCGCTGATAGTGGAATCCGGGGAATTGATGTCTTCCCAGGATACACGGTGAATACCAAGTACCTCATCCACATGAAATGCGGTATTCAAGCTATTGAAATTGGTGATGAAGAACAATCCATCGATATTAGGATCATCTTCGTATCCCAAACATTTACGTAAGTTAATAACCGAGATCATAGTATCTCTCGGCATGAAAATCCCTTCTACAAAAGGATGTGAATTAGGAACCGGTGTTACATGAGAATAGGTTAAAATCTCACGAATCTTAGCAACATTGATTCCGTAATAGTTATCAGCTACTTTGAACTCCAGGATTTCAAGCTCATTTGTTCCTGATTCCAGCAAAATATTAGTATCCATTCATTCAGCCTCCCGAAATAAATTTGAAAACCTATAATACAACTGTATAAGTCGTACCGTCCCTTACTACTCGTAAGGATAAATTGGATAGGTCAGATAATCCATCTGCCGGGTATTGAAATAGAAGCACAACATTCTGTGATGCTCCGGCATCTAACTTCCCCGAAAAAGTCTGAAAGTCTTCTAAAAGAATTGTCTGATCTGCTCTAGCTGTAACCCCGTTCACAGTAGCACGGAATACAAGTCCCAGACGTTCCATGTCCACAGAAACTGCAGAAGAAGATGTATTCTTCAACTGGAAGGTCATAACGAGGTACTGATATCCTCTCGTAGGAGAAATATCAAACACTCCGTCGGAACCGTAATTGTTAGCAGCCGTAGCGCCCTGATAGGAAACAGAAATCCCCGATGTATCCACCAAATCCGTTAAGCCAATAGTCTCACCACTCAGCTCCTCGGTTGTCGCGGTTGCATGGGTAGTACCATCTGTGCCGCCGATTACGCTAGCTGTACCTTCTACGACTTCCTCATCCTCAGTTACTTCCGTATCGTCGGTGATCTCGGATTCAACCACTTCCTCATCCACTGTCTCCTCCGGTTCTGTCTCCTCTGTCTGATAAGAAGAAGCAGCCTCCGCCTCTATCTCCTCACGCTTAATCTCAGAGATATAGGTCAGACCGTTGGTCTGTTTCTTATTGTATTTTGCAATAAGAGAAGAAGTGTAAATCGCGATTTCTTCGGCTTCATCGTCCGTTAAGGAAATCATCTTGGTACATCCCGTCAATGAAACGCACAACAGAACTGCCACCATGAAAAATGAAATCTTCTTAGGCATGTCGTCACTCCATCCGGTAAAATGTATCTATACTCAACATAATGTTAACATTACTATCGTTATTATTCAACCAAAAAAAACATATATTGGGTGCATTATTTGTCCAATTCAAACCAAAACAAAACCCCATTTTCGTGATTCTCAACACCATAACCTTTGCCAAAGCCATCCATAATGGCCTTTACCACGGACAAGCCAATACCACTACCACCGTATTCACGGGTTCTGGCCTTGTCAACCTTGTAGAACTTGTCCCAAATCCGAGGAATACTCTCTGCCGGAATCGGCTTACCACTATTAAATACTTGGATTCGCACAGAGTTCCCTAGATCAATCAGGCGAACTTCGATACGATTCTCGCCTTCGCAATGGTGAATGGCATTACTATAGAAATTGGAAAAAACCTGCTCCACCCAAAATGGATCAGCCCATACATGGCTACTGTCCGGTCCTACATAGGATGCCTTGATATCCTGATTCTCCAACAATATCTGACTGGCATTCATCACACTCCGTATCATGGATACCACTTCGATGCGTTCCATGGTGAATTCCTGGGCGCCATACTCCAATTGATTTAATGTGAGCAATTGCTGCACCATTTGATTCATTTTCTTGGCTTCATCCACAATGACTTCACAGTAATAAGCCTGACTCTCCGGATCATCATTGACCCCCTCCTGCAAGCCTTCTGCATAGCCTTGAATCAACGCAATTGGTGTCTTCAATTCATGAGAAAGGCTGGACAAGAACTCCTTGCGCATACGTTCGCTTTCTTCTCGCAAAGTCAAATCATGCTGCAACGACATGTTGGCCTTTTTTAAATTACCAATGGTCTCCTCTAGCGCAGCAGACATGGTATTCATCTGCTCTCCTAGCACATCTACTTCGTTACCGCTACCACGCGGTGTGTACTTCGCATCAAAATCCAAAGCAGCCATCTTCTGAGATAACTTGGTTAATTCCACCACCGGCTTGGTCAGTACATGAGCCATCACCTCAGAAATTGCAAACGCAATAGCAATACCCGCCAGACCAACTGCAAATAGAAAATGGTTCGCTAACTTCGCACTGTCATGAATACTATCCACTGCAGTACGAATAAGAATGGCATTACCATCTGCCAGCGTACCCACCAGGAAGATATACTCCTGATTGGAGAATGCATCCTTCTGACGCATGACTGCATAATGCTCATCTGTTGCTAATTCTTTGGAATTGCCATTCATACCAAGCAAGGAGTTAAACAACTGATTGCGAATCATGCTGGATTCATTCTGAGAAGTTAAAAGAATAGTTCCATCGGGGGAAATAATCATAATTGATAAATTCTTGCCGGCACAAAGATTCTCAAAGGTTATGTAATAATCCCTAGAATACAAATCACCATCTTCCGACTCGATGGACAGCGTCTGAAAAGAATCAATCAGATCGGTGGTCTTCATGTGGATATAGAATCGCTCCAGAAAGCAGGTATTCAGTAACCACAATAAAAATACGATACCGAATACCAGCAAAAAGATGCAGCTTACAATCTGCTTGTGAATGCTTGCCCGTCTCTGAAAAAATCTCGGTTTAAACATTGTCACGCTTACTCTCCATTTCCTGCTCTTCCTCTAACTGTGCATCCTCCGGACGCATTATACTACGGAACACCTTCTCTAGCAGGAATTCATACAACAAAAACCATATAACAGGTAAAAAACAAATCAAAAATGGCAGTAATCGAATCAATACCGAAAAAACAAAAATACTGACAGTAATCACCAACGCACGAGGAAGATATCCCAGCATAAGTAGAACGCCATTCTTCATGGAATTCTTCCAATCCATGGCAAATCTCGCACGATAGCAGAAAGTAATTATTGCCCAGGTTACAAGAAGTAACTGTAAAAATGCAGTTAACATATACATAACTGTCAAGGTCTTGTCGCCGCCATTATCAATCATTACGCGCAACAACATACGCTCATAAGCAAGAATACCAAGAATCACTTCAAAAATAACAGTAATACCGATATTGGATTTCAATTCGTCCTTGTAGGAGTCAAAAAACTCCTGCCATACATAACCGCGTCCACCCTTGATTTGCTTGTGAACCGTATGATACAGTGCCTGACAAGATGCACCAAATGTAACCACCGGGATACATCCCAAAACCCAAAACATACTAACTATAAAACAATCCGTAACCTTACCTAGGCCACGAAACACCTTATTATCGTATTGAAACACTCCAGCCATACCCAACAATCCTATTCTTCTACTTCAAACTTATAGCCTAGACCCCAAATGGTTTTGATGTATTCTCCCTTAGAACCAAGCTTGCTACGCAACTTTTTGACGTGAGTGTCAATGGTTCGCGCATCACCAAAATAGTCGTAATCCCAAACTGCATTCAATATCTTCTCACGAGACAGTGCAATGCCTGGGTTCTCCACAAAATAATTGAGAAGTTCAAATTCCTTAACGGACAACATGACTTCTTCTCCATCCACCAATACCATGTGGGCATTGCTATCAATATGAATACCACCCACGTCCACGATCTGCTTGGCCTCTTTGGCTTGTCCGCTGCGTCGAATCACCGCATCCACACGAGCCACCAATATCTTCGGACTAAATGGCTTGGTAATATACTCATCAACACCAAGAGAAAAGCCCTGCAGTTCATCATCTTCTGTGCTTTTGGCGGTAAGCATAATCACCGGGACAGAGGAAGTCTGTCGAATCTCCTTCAGCACCTCAAAACCGTTATACATCGGCATCATAACGTCCAATATGATCAAAGATAAGTCTGTATGCTCATAAAAACGAGCTAACGTTTCTTCTCCATCGGAAGCCTCTATTACTTCATAATCTTCCTTTACTAGGAAGTCGCGAACCAATTTGCGCATACGACTCTCATCATCTGCTACGAGAATCTTATTCTTCGCCATTATCTACTGCCTCCATATCTTCTTCGCCCTCATCCAGCGCGTCCATATTCTCCGACTGGTATGTGGTCTGTTGTTCTAATCGATTCAACCGTTCCACATAATCCGTTTCCTTCTCCAGAAGCTCCTGTTCCCGCTTACGAACTGCGTCCTCACGGGTACGTAACTGCGTCTCCCAACTAGCGTATTCATCCGTAACCATAGATTTGTAATTCACAATGGTAGGAAGCTTGCTTGTAAGGGAAATAGCCAACATGGCAACCACCATGATTCCAAGAATCACCGTAGATACCGTCAGCAACTGTACTCTACCTTTTTCGATATTCTTAAGCTTACGAAGTTCTGTTAGAACTTCCTGCTTGGTATAAAGTCGCTCTCCCTGAGGGTCCCGATATACTTCACCATCTGCCTGTACCACCTTGTATTGCATCATCTGTGGTACAGCTTCCGGGTAAAGGATGGCGTTCAGTTCATCCAAAAAAGCCTTACCAACCTGTGTCTGAAGTGTATTCTGTTCCGTCAACTGACGATACACCTTTTCTACCACCGTTCGGTCCGACAAATCAATGTTCTTACGAATATATGAAATTGCCTGTAGTTCCTTTTGCTCTAACGCCAAATCTCTTGATGCCATAGGTCCCCTCCTAATAAGTCCACGTTATCACATTTTGCCATCCGTCACAAGGAAATCAAAATTCATTTTCGACATTCATTTAGGTTCTGTTAAAATATTTTACCAACCCCTATTTTCCCTTGTGGATGTAGTATTCTTTTGATAAAATATTCATGTAAACGTTATTTAATTTAACGAATTCTAAAACAAAGGAGACTTCTATGCTGCACATAGAATCTTTAGATGACGGTCTCGAATTATTCAAAGCCCTTGGCTCCGAGATTCGTATCGACATCATCAAGCTTCTCATTGAGAACAAATCCATGAATATGAATGAATTGGCCAGCAGTCTTAAGATTACCAACGGAGCTCTTACCGGCCATATCAAGAAGCTGGAGAGTTGTGGTATCGTATCCACTTCCAATGAATCTGCCGGACACGGCAACCAGAAGATTTGCTCTCTACGTTTAGATAAAATATTGATTGACGTTCAACCCGGCAATACCCAAGAGAATGTTTACTCCGACGAGATTAGCATCGGTCATTACACGGATTACAAGGTATATCCGACCTGCGGACTTGCTACCGCCAACAAGCTCATCGGCGAAGTTGACGATACCCGCTATTTCTCTCATCCGGATCGCTACAATGCTGATATTCTATGGTTTACCAAGGGATACGTTGAGTATGTTATACCGAATTTCATACCTCTGAATCAGAAGATTACCGGCATCATGATTTCCGCCGAGTTAAGTTCCGAAGCTCCAGGCATCAACAACAACTGGCCTTCCGACATTAACTTCTATCTCAACGGTGTTCATCTTGGTTCCTGGATGTCTCCGGGCGATTTTGGTGATGTTCCGGGTATCTTTACACCGGATTGGTGGTATCCGAACTGGAATCAGTACGGCTTACTCAAGATGCTCGTCATTAATCGCAGCGGCAC
The DNA here is from genome assembly GCA_024690265.1 of Lachnospiraceae bacterium. Lineage (GTDB taxonomy): Bacteria > Bacillota > Clostridia > Lachnospirales > Lachnospiraceae > XBD2001. Next base: position 18,940 of record JAILCW010000037.1, read on the forward strand.
CTATATAGACGGACTGAAAATTTCAGATGTCACAATTGACGATTTCCATCTGACATCCACTTCTTCCATGAAGTTCCGCATGTCTGTAGATGAGGATTCCGAGCATGTCGGCGGCTTGACCATCTTTGGCAAAACCTTTGGCAATTATGCTCAAGACATCAAGGTTAATATCAGTTACGCTCCTGTTACTCCGGAAGCATAAAATACGCCCGCATGTATCTAACATGCGGGCTTTTCTTTACCATTTTTTCTTAGGGCAAGCGCTATGCTTCGGCAACGTCCGAAGTGCAATATAACATCCACAGGCAAAGCAAGTGCCATCCACCAGACGATGTTGACAAGTCTTGCAAGTCTCCAATCGCCTTGTCTGCTCATCATCCGAAGCTCGATCCTCTGGCGCAATTGCATCCATATAGCTTTGTATATTTGCCACATCTGACATCATTTGCTGCAGCAGTTCACATGCTCTGCAAAAACGCTTATTTTCCATAACACTTCCTACTTCGTCTCCTCAATACGCTTAGCCCAAAAATTAATTCCATCCTGGGACCTGCCACAGATACCAATAGCATCACATTCCCGTTCCCGGTCAAAGACTTCACTAACGTGGCATTCCTCCCTATGAGCTCCATAACGAATGGTCAGCAGCTGCTGCGTTGCATCATAGGACCAGGATCCCTGAATGGAACAATGTTCATAATATCCATCCGGACCTAATCGCATTGGGGTTGCCACAGATATCCCCTGTGGCAAGGTGCAATGAAAATCAATGCGCTCATAGAATCCAATCAGTGAGGCTTCGTCCAATGATGTCTCCTTATCCTTGGCATAGATTTCCGGTGCCACATAAGGCCAGCCGTCGGAGGAAAAATACATTTTACGCACCTGCATGGTGGATGGTTCCATCATCTCTTCCGTATAATTCTTCTCCCGAATATGAGTCACCAAGAAATAATCTCCATTGCGATCACATAGCACAGAATTGTGTCCCGGTGCCATATAGGCTACGCCATCGTTCCACTGATAACCGGCCATAAGAAGTTCTCCCACGTCATTAGCGGCATCCTCTGTTGCAATAAGATTGCGTCCCATTGCATCTACAAAGGGTCCTAAAATCGACTTGCTACGGCCTACACGAATATTATAGTCCGATTTTAGAGAACCATAGGAAACGAACAAATAATAATAGTCATGCCCCGGATGGTAAATCATATAAGGCCCCTCGATAGCGCCGCTCTGCCAGGCCGGTCTTGTTGCCACCGGTGTACCAACAATCTCTTCTAGTGAGTGAGATAACGTACCATCGGAATCCTGCTTCCATTCCCTAGCTGCAGCATTCTTAGCCAAACCTGTAGATGCATCCAAGGGCAACACATAACAGCCACCCCAGAAGGACCCATAGAGCATGTACATCTGTCCTGTTTTCGCATCTGTAATAATGTTAGCATCAATGCCGTTTACCGGTAAGCAGGCATCGGTTTTCAACACGATTCCCCGCGGTACAAACGGCCCCGTCGGCGAATCGGAAACAGCTAAGAAGATGCAGGAACGTTGCACACCCCATGAGGAGTTACTGCAGTACAGGCGATATTCCTTCCCTACTTTTACGATATCCGGAGCCCAGATATCATCACTGTTCGTCCACTCTCTAGCTTCCTTTGGCACTTCCGGCACCACTTTGCCCATATTTTCATAATGGATTAAATCTTTGGAACGTTTTCCAAGAGCCCCGGTGCTGTAGATGTAGTACATATCCGAATCCGCATCATAATAGGCTGCCGGATCATGAGTCATCCAAAGGCCGGGCTGTAATCGCCCGGCCTCTAATTGCAAGGATTCCTTGGTGGGTTCCTTCACATATTCAAACTTTGTATTCATCGTGCTACTCTCTTTAATCGAAGCATCGTCACACTTGCTGGTGGCAATGTTACATCAACTGTTGCATCCTTATTCACATAATCAGCAAAAGGAACTTCCTTCACTACCTCCGGCGCATCAAAGGTATTGTGTGCATGAATCTCGCCGGTAACAACGGATGCTTCAAAGACTTCATAACATCCATCAGCAAAGGATAATTCTACCTTCTCTGCATCTGTGATGGAACAGTTATTCAAGGTAACTGTGATGACACCATTGGTATCCTCTGAAACAGATTCTGTTACCTGCGGAACGCTCCACTCTTCAGACTGAATCATAGTAACATCAGCAAGATCAGAAGCCAACAGGTCTCCATCCTGATGATAACGATACTGATGCATAACATGATAGGTCGGTGTCTTAATCATCTTGTCACCATCTGTTAAGATAACAGACTGCAATACGTTCACCATCTGTGCCAGATTTGCCATCTTTACACGATCGGAATGCTTATTGAAAACATTCAGGGTAAGACCCGCAACCAATGCATCACGCACGGTACTCTGCTGATACAAGAATCCAGGATTGGTGCCAGGTTCACAGGTATACCAGGTGCCCCACTCATCTACAATCATTCCAATCTTCTTGTCCGGATCGTAGGTATCCATAATCTTGCCATGCTTAGTAACAAGTTCATCCATAAAGAGCGCCTTGGCCAAGGTCTTGTACCATACCTTGTCATCGAATTCCGTAGCACTTCCCTTAATCTCCCAGCCTTCCGGATGGACATAATAGTGAAGGGAAAGTCCGTCCATAAATCCATGGAACTCCTTCGGTGTGTGATCATGGGTCACATCCAATACGGTCTTGGTCCAATGATAATCTTCTACATTGGCACCACCGCATACCTTAAAGATAGGATGTTCCGGATTGTAGTTGCGAACATAAGTCTGGTATCTGCGATAGAGATCTGCATAATAACTTGGACGCATGTTACCGCCGCATCCCCAATTCTCATTTCCTACCCCAAAATAGTCCACATGCCAAGCTTCTTCGTGACCATTCTTCTTGCGAAGATCTGCCATAGGAGACACACCGGAAAAGGTCATGTACTCCACCCACTCAGACATCTCCTGTACAGTACCGCTTCCAACGTTACCATTAATATAGGTCTTGCAACCTAACTGTCTGGCCAGTTCAAAGAACTCATGGGTACCGAAGCTATTATCCTCGATAACCCCGCCCCAATGGGTGTTAATCATCTTCTTACGAGTTTCCTTCGGGCCGATACCATCCTTCCAATGGTATTCATCTGCAAAACATCCACCCGGCCAACGTAGTACCGGAACCTGCAGTTCTTTTAATGCCTCTACTACATCACAACGCATGCCGTTTATGTTAGGAATCTCGGAGTTCTCTCCAACATAGATTCCTTCATAGATACAACGTCCCAAATGCTCAGAAAAATGTCCGTAAATCTCCGGATTGATATGGGAGACTTTTTTACGATTATTGATATGCAATTTTGCCATATTAATTCTCCTTTAAATACTTAATACCCCAGATAGTCTCATTATCCACCACTGACAAGAAGCATTCTACCGAATTATTGCTTTCATCATGAGTGGTAACAATCGCATCTGCTGATATGGAACCATCCATCTCTGTAAGTTCAGCACGATGAATCACATTGGATACATCCGTCCCATGGTTCACAACATAATAGGAACCGGACAACTGTTTGGGTTGTAATTCCAACGTTTCCTCTTCACCGTTATAGGCAAAAGGTTCTAGCACATACCAGTCCGAATCCAGCAGAATCATCCGATGCACACGAGGTTCATGATATTCTGTTCCGCTATCAAATCGCTGGTGATATACCATATATAACTGATCATCGGCACTGGTAAATACCGACTGTCCTCCCGGAGCCATGTAGGCCGTCTTAAGGGATGGAAGGCTATAGTTGCCAATCATCTTGACTCCATAATCGAAGAAATTGTCCTCATCACCTAAGGTCTGGCCCTTGCCATCTACAAATGGTCCCGTAGGTGATTCACTTCGAAACTGACGTATCTGATATCCACCCTCTCGCTGCAAATTACCATAGGATGCAAACAGGTAATAATAACCATTCTGTGGATTGTACGTCATATAAGCACCTTCTACCGCATGATGTCCGCCGCCAATAAGATGATAACCAAAATACGGATCCACATTCTCCGATGCTTCCGGATGAATCGGAAGTCCTGTTGCAGGATCCAATTCCAACTCAAAAATGCCGCCGGACCAGGATCCATAAACCATCCACATTTTTCCATCTTCATCGATATAAATAGCCGGATCGATGCAGTTCGGCCATAGTTGATTGTTATAACCACCCAGCTTGAAGTAGCGACTATCGTCATCTGTACCAATCACATCATAGAGATTGGTACTTCCTGCTTCCTTCTTAGAAAATCCGGAATACAGCAAGGTGTCTGTGTAAGTATAAGGGCCCTCCGGAGTATCCGATACAGCCAGTGCCAGTGTAGACTTGATGTAAGTAGAACTGGTACAAAAGTATAGGCAGTATTTGCCCATGGTTTCGTTATAAAAAATATTACCGGCCCACACAGAATAGCCACCTTCTTCGTTTTTACCAACGTAAGAAAAAGCATCCATGTTACCGGAATATAAGTTTTCAATGTAATTCTTGGCACTTCCATTGGAGATATAATCCCAGGACAAAAGGTCCGCAGACTTTGCCAAAACCATATGGGAACCGGTCATATAATAGGTTCCGTCAGCATATATAATCTGAGGATCATGACAAGAGATGCCAAGTTCCTGATTTCCTTTTTGTATCTCTTCCAAAGGCAATTCGTCGACGGTTGCATTTCCAACACTTTCTGGAGCCTTGCAACCGGTCAACAATAATACGCCTGCCAAGAAAAGATATAATCCTATTCTTTTCTTCATAAACCTCTACTACTTATTCTCATATGCAAAAATCGGTCGATCTGTAGCATCCCACTTCACCGGCATCAAAAATGCGTGGCGATTTGGATTGTATAATGGATTGCCCTCAATCTCCGCCTCCGTTCTTGCATGATAAACCATAATATCTCTGCCATCTTCATCCTTGGTAAAGGAATTATGTCCCGGACCATAAAGTCCCTTGGATGCATCGGTACACAGTACCGGATAGCGTTCCTTGTGCCAGGAAAGAGGATCCAAAAGGTCCGCATCCTCATCTGCAGACAGCATGCCAACACAGTATGCGACACCGGTCTCGCTTGCAGAGAATGTTAGGTACAAATGACCATTGCGTTTTAACACACCAGGTCCTTCATTGACCCAGAAGCCTACACGCTCCCAATCATAATCTGGGGAAGTCAAAAGTACTTGCACCGTTGCCAGCTTGGTTGCAGATTCCATACGTGCAATGTAGAGATTGCTAATCTGTTTGCCAACGCCAACCTTCTCAGCCCATACCAGGTAATAATCTCCTTTGTTCTCAAACACGGTAGCATCCAGCGAAAAAGCCCGAAAGGAAAACTCATCCTCATCGGCACACTGCATTGGGCCACGTTCTACCCAAGCATCCTCATAAGGATCATCTCCGGTACATTCCAAAACATAAGGTCGAATGTTCCAAACATCCTCCTTTTCTCCTCCGGCAAAATAGATATACCACTTACCAAACAAGAAATGCATTTCAGGAGCCCAGATATGCTCACTCATTGGGCCACTCTCATGTTTCGTCCACAGTACCTTTTCCTCTGCCTCCGCTAATCCTACCAATGTCTTGCTGCGACGTAACACAATAGAATCATAGGCTGGAACAGAAGCTGTAAAATAATAGTATCCATCGCGATAGATAACATAGGGATCTGCACGCTGCAAAATCCAAGGTTTATTATATTGAAAGTCCTTATCCATAAGGCAAATCTCTCCCTAATCATTATTTGAAGCGTCTTCATTTTGACCAAAAAGCAAATCATCACACCCTAAGGATTCCTCCGATATGTGATTAGCAAATGCCTTGTAGAAAAAATGAGACGAAATAAAAGCGATGGTGGAACAACCAATAATTCCCATCAGCATCAGCATAGGGCCGTTAATGTACGCAAGATATCCTGCCACAAGAGGCAGTCCCACAACTACAACCGTATATGGGAAAAAGTAGCCGATAGACATCTTGCAAGCATTCACAAACTGCTCTCTCAAAGTCCCCTGCATCTTGGCAATCAACGGGAACATCCATACTGCAACCATAAAAAACATCATAGCAACAGCGATGGAGAACATCTGTAATGCATCTGCCATCACGCCCATGTCTGAATACTTCCAGAACTTTGCATCCACATACAAAAGGAACCATACCGCCAGAAACCCCAGCCAAGCAGCGGTTGCCTGGCGGAAGTTCTTTTTGAAAGCAGGAAAAAAGTTCTGAAGAACATACCCATCTCCAAATCGTACAGAGCGCAAACTCACTGCATACATTGCAGAAAGCGAAGCTCCTAGGGTGACAATCGGGATGGAGCAAAACAGAAATAATAAGTTCAGTACAACCAAATCGGTGCAACGATTCAACACACGTACCACCGAATTGTTATCATATCGATCCGTCATTCTATCTCTCCCAGATTCGACTATTTAATACCACTGATTGCAATGGACTCGATGATGACACGCTGGAAAATAAAGAACAACAGCAGTGTCGGAAGCATTGCAATTACAGATGCCGCCATAATCAAAGCATAATCACTTTGGATAGCGTAATAGGAGTTAAAGGAACGGATAACTACCTGCAACGTCCAATTGGCCTCACTACGAAGGAAAATGGTAGGTGCCAAATAATCATTCCAGATTCCCATAAACCACAACATTAACTGGGTGCCCAAAGCGCCCTTCATAAGTGGAAGGAAAATGCGCCAATACATACCAAAATAGGTACAACCATCCAGCTTTGCTGCATCCATCAAATCATTCGGAATACTGTAAAGGTTCTGACGCAAGAAGAAAATCATGCTAACATTACCAAAGAGTCCCGGAATAATCAGAGGCAACAATGAGTTGGTCCATCCCAACTTCGTAAACAATACATACTGCGGAATCATAACAACCGCAAATGGAATCATAATGGTTGCAAGGAGTGCCAAGAAGAACTTATCCTTGCCGCGGAAATGCATCTTGGCAAAGGCAAATGCTGCCAAAGAAGATGTAAATCCCCCCACCAACAGTACCGGAATCTCAACCTTGATGGTGTTGATGATACCGCTGATGAACTGTCCCTTGTTCATAACTTCATGATACTTACCAATCAGAACAGGATCCGGAATCAAGGTTAATCGTCCGGATAGAATCTGATTCTTGGTCATAAATGATGTCAGCACCATATAAATCAATGGGAACACCATGATGACTGCTACCAAAGCCAAAATAACAAAAACAATGATATTCACTGCCTTCTCTTTTGGTGTAACTACTTTGTCTGTCACATAGTCTTTGGAGCTCACTTTTTTCGTTTTTGCTTTTGTATTACTCATCGTGCTCTCCTCCCCTAATCAATGGTCTTAACCCACTTATCCTGACCATGGAAATTGATGGCAGTGATAATGAAGATAATAATTGCTAACAGTACAGCGATGGCACTACCATATCCCAACTGGCCGTTCTTGAACGCCTTCTCATACAGGTAAAATACAACGGTTGCTGCGGAGTAGTTTTTACCACCATTGGATGCCATAACCTGAACTTCTACGAACACCTGGAAGCCACCAATCAAGGAAGTAATCAGGATGTAGAATGTAACCGGTGATAATAGTGGCCATGTAATATTGGTAAACTTGGCCCAGCTTCCAGCTCCGTCAATCTCTGCCGCCTCATAATAATCACGAGGAATATTCTGCAAGCCAGCCAGATACAGGATGATGGAACCGCCTAAGCCCTTCCATGTCATAAAGATAATCATGGAAACTTTGACCATAAACTCATCACCCAGCCAGTTCGGTCCATGTAATCCCGTCAATGCCTTAATGATGCTGTTCAACAAACCATAATCATAATTGAATACCCATGCCCACAGGATTGATACCGCAACCAGGGATGAAACCACCGGCACATAGTACATAGTAGTCAGTACTCTTCGACCCGGAATCTTACGATTCAAACCCATTGCAATCGTAACACCTAAAAACATTCCGATTGGAATACCAATCATGTAGATAATGGTGTTAAGCATGGACTTCCAGAACTTAGCATCCTGAAAAATCTCAATATAGTTACGGAATCCAACCAAATTACCCCATAAAGAGTTGATTCCTGTCCAACGGCTCATACTAACGATTACTGCGAACACAATCGGATATGCCATAAAGCATAAGAATCCAATAAAAGGAGCAGCAATAAATAGCCACGCCCAACGTTCTTCACGCTTTGCCATTGCAGACATCTGAACTTTTTCTTTTTTGCCTGTCATAACGAACTCCTATTATCTTTTCAGACAATACGAGCCCCTCACTGGGTAAGGGGCCCATATAAAAATCTCTAGTATTTGAAACGCACTACTTACTTGGTAGCAGAATTCTGTAATTCGATTGCATTATCCAGCGCAGTCTGCATCTCAGGCTCAACTTCACTTAAGAAGTCAGCTACAGTAATGTCACCACTCTGAATGTTAGCAACACCCTGCCAGAATGGGTCAAACCACTCAGCATTGTAGGTGTAGTCAGTCTCCTGAAGGGCTGCTGCATAGTGATCATTGCCGTCGAAGTATCCGAAGATAACATCCATGTTGCTTGGGAAAGGAAGAGATCCATCAGCAACTGCATCCTTGAACTCGCCATAAGCAAGATCGGTAATGTTAGGAAGCTGGATGGAAGCACCGGTTGTAATTCCGGATACAGCCTTCTGTCCTTCTTCGTCAGTAGATAACTTAGCAATCAACTCAGCTGCAAGGTCAGGATTCTGAGATGTTGCAGATACGCAATATCCTACAGAGCCCATCCATGTATGAGATCTACCATCACCGGAAGGTCCTACAGGCCATCCGCAAAGGTTCCAGTCATAAGGGAAGGTTGCATCATCCATAAATGCTGCTACATCCCAAGTACCGCATGCATAGAAACCAATCTGGCCATCTAACCATCTCTGGTATCCGCCAAGAGCAGCATCCTGATCAACAGTAGGTGTTACACCCTCTAATGTTAAGTTGGTGTAGAAAGTAAGTGCCTCTTCCAACTGCTTGTTGTTGGCAACATTTACCTTGGTCATGTCATCGTTCAGGAACTTCACGCCGTTAGAGTAAAGGTATGGAGTCATACCGAACTGATTTGCATTAGCAACGCCCCACTGATCGATTTCGCCGTCGCCATCCTTGTCCTTGGTTAATGCCTTACATACTTCCATGAACTCATCATAGGTGTATGGCTTAGCAGGATCCGGATAATCAAGGCCAGCTTCGTCGAACAGGTCCTTGTTGTATGCAAATGCGAAGCAGGAAAGATCCTTAGGCAATGCATATAAACTTCCACTTCCGATGTTCTTGCCGTCGTAACGATAAATCTCCTGGGTGGTTCCCCAAACCTTGCTGATTGTATCCTCAGAAACATAGTCGTCTAAAGGCGTTACATATCCGTTGTCTACATAAGAACGAACTGCAGATGGTCCAACATAGAACACATCCGGAAGATCGTTAGCAGTCATGTTAGCAATCATCTTGGTGTTGTACTCATCCTGAGTCGTTACTTCGAATACAACTTCCTTGATTTCATCCTTGTGCTCGTCAACAAATTCGGAAACTAACTTCTTGTAGATTTCCTTCTCATGCTCCTGCATGTAGAGGAAAACATTCAAAGTCTTGTCACCATTACCGGTAAAGGAATCGCTAGATCCCTCTTCTGCTGCAGCGTCTGCACTCTCGACAGCGCCTGCATCCTCTGATGTTTCCCCTGCTTCCTCAACGGTTGTGGTATTGCAGCCCGTTACTGCTACCGCACCCATGAGAAGCGCCATAGTCATTGCTACTAACTTCTTTTTCATTCTATACCCTCCTAATGAATGATAGCTTTGAAACAAACGAGATGTTTCACTTGATGAATTCATCTTAGTCCACCAAAATATTTTAGTCAATATGATTCTGCTAAATTATTTTAGATTTATCTAAATAATACGACTTTTTGTATACTTTCACAAAAACCACATATTAGTTTTTGTGCATATTTCAGCCCAATAATTGGACACATGTGAAATATCAGCTTAATTGTGCACGAATTGCCGCATTATATTTTATCCATTATTAAAGTATTTTATATTTTGGTACTTTACCGCAAAAAAATGCCCCGACATCCGAAGACATCGGGGCATTTCTAATAACCAATTAAACCGGATAAGCTCCGTTTTCCTTGTCAGCAATTGTAGTATCAACCTTAGTCTGCTGGGCCTGACGATACTCAAAGAACTCAGTAGCAACCTTCGGGAACAATGCATAAGAGAGAACATCCTCATCCTGCTGTTTCCACTGCTTGCACTCCTCTTCGAACTTAGCCAAGCCTGGCTCAATCAAATCTGCCGGACGACAGGTAATTGCCTTATCCTTGTCAGCACCAAGAACCTTGTCAACAACTTCTGGGTTGAAAGGCTTAACAGTCTGACCATACTTACCAAGAAGAATATCCTTGGTCTGCTCAGTAGCAACCTTATAACGTTCTCCCATCAAAACGTTAAATACAGCCTGTGTACCAACGATCTGAGAAGAAGGAGTAACCAAAGGTGGCTCACCGAGGTCCTTACGTACGCGAGGTACTTCTTCCAATACGTCACGAAGCTTGTCTTCCTTGCCCTGCTCCTTGAGCTGAGAAATCAAGTTAGAAAGCATACCGCCAGGTACCTGATAACGAAGTGTATTGATGTTAACACCAAGAACCTTGGTAGACATCAAACCACTCTCGATGCACTCTTCACGATATGGGCGGAAGTAATCAGCAATCTCAGAGAGAAGTTCCTGATCAAATCCGGTGGCATAAGGCGTACCATCAAAAGCTGCAGCCATAACTTCAGTAGCCGGCTGAGAGGTGCCAAGAGCGAATGGAGACATTGCACAGTCGATAATATCGCAGCCTGCTTCTACAGCCTTCATATAGGTCATGGAAGCAACACCGGAAGTATAGTGGGTATGAAGCTCGATTGGAAGGGAGGTAGACTCCTTCAATGCGCTAACGAGCTCATAAGCCTTAGCCGGAACCAAAAGACCAGCCATATCCTTGATACAGATGGAGCTTGCGCCCATTTCTTCGATTCTCTTAGCAATATCTTTCCAATAATCTAAGGTATATGCATCACCTAAGGTATAAGACAAAGCAACCTGTGCATGTCCTTTTTCCTTGTTGGTTGCATTAACTGCTGTCTGAAGATTACGAATATCATTCAAGCAGTCAAAGATACGAATGATGTCGATACCATTAGCAATGGACTTCTGTACGAAGTACTCAACAACATCGTCCGGATACTGGCTGTATCCCAAAATATTCTGGCCACGGAATAACATCTGTAACTTGGTATTCTTGAAGCCATCACGCAGCTTACGAAGACGCTCCCATGGATCTTCCTTTAAGAAACGTAAGCATGCATCAAATGTAGCACCGCCCCAGCACTCAACTGCGTTATATCCAACCTGATCCATCTTGTCCACAATCGGAAGCATGATAGAGGTTGGCATACGAGTTGCAATCAAGGACTGATGTGCATCACGAAGTACGGTCTCAGTAATTTTTACTGGCTTTGGACTAATATCTGCCATTTATTTTTCCTCCATATAATCTGTATTAAACCCCAAAGATTGCCATAAATACACCGGCTGCAACAGCGGTACCGATAACTCCGGCAACGTTTGGTCCCATTGCGTGCATGAGCAAGAAGTTGGTTGGGTCCTCTTCTGCGCCCACCTTCTGAGATACTCGAGCAGCCATAGGAACTGCAGAAACTCCGGCAGATCCAATTAACGGATTGATCTTGCCCTTGGTAATGAGGCAAAGCAGCTTACCGAAAATTACTCCGGCAGCAGTACCGAACATAAATGCAATCAATCCTAAGAATACAATCTTAAGTGTTGTAACGTTCAAGAAAGCTTCTGCACTGGTAGATGCACCAACGGAGGTACCAAGCAAGATAACTACGATGTACATAAGTGCATTACTAGCAGTCTCAGTCAACTGACGAACAACACCGGACTCACGGAACAAGTTACCAAGCATCAACATACCAACCAATGGTGCAGTGGTAGGAAGAAGCAAACATACGATAACGGTAACGATGATTGGGAACAGGA
>JAILCW010000110.1 GCA_024690265.1 Lachnospiraceae bacterium
GGCTAGAGCACGCGGTTCATACCCGCGGTGTCGAGGGTTCGAATCCCCCTCTCGCTATTGCAACAAAAAGGAATCCAAAAGGATTCCTTTTTTTGTTGCAATCACGCTCGAGTGGGATCGAAGCGCCTCCCATCGTGGGTATCCCGCGGTTCGAGGGGCGCGGTCGTCCGGTGGACGACCCTCGCGAAGCGAGGAGCGCCGACCGAGGCGAGTCCCAACTCGCCGAGAATCGAATCCCCCTCTCGCTAATATGCTAACTATGGTAAAATAAGCATTGAGGTCAAAACTATGAAAAAGACTACATTGTGCTATATAAAAAAAGATAATCGTATACTTTTGCTCCATCGAATAAGGAAGTTGAATGATCCAAATGAGGGCAAGTGGATTGGCATCGGTGGCCACTTCGAATCTGGTGAAACCCCGGAGCAGTGCCTCCTTCGTGAAGTACGAGAAGAAACCAATCTAACTTTAACAAGCTATCACTACATAGGCATCATCACCTTCGAATCCGACACCTACGACACAGAAGAAATGCATCTCTTTACTGCAGATGCCTTCGAAGGAGAAGTAGACTACAACTGTGACGAAGGCGAGTTGGCCTGGATGGATATAGAACAAGTATCATCACTTCCAATGTGGGAAGGAGACCGTGAATTCCTTCCATATGTCTTAGAAGAACCTTCCGAATTCATTCGCATGACACTTCGTTACGAAGGAGATAATCTAGTGGAGGTGATTCGATGAGTGAATCAAATCTCGTACTGGTATATGTTATCGATTCGCATGACACGGACTTCGCCAAGGAAGTAGAACAGCTGATTCGAACCATGACGGATGTAGACTTTGAGATGATTCCCTTCCCTGTAGATCATTGGAATGATGATTTATCTCCATGGCCATCTCCAGCAGTCTTTGGTAAGGATGACTTTGGCGGCAAAGCGGCAGATACTTTAGAGCGACTTACCAGCCTATGCAACGATAACGCCAAGACCTACATCCTAGGCGGTTATTCCTTGGCAGGTTTATTCACGCTATGGGCAGCTTGTGAATCAAATGTGTTTATGGGAATTGCAGCGGCTTCTCCATCCGTTTGGTTTCCGGGATTTGTGGACTATATGAAGGAACATCCACTTCATTCCAAGGCGGTATATCTAAGCCTTGGCAATCGTGAATCGAAGACGAAGCATCCAACTATGTCACAGGTGGATTTTTGCATATCCAGTATTTTTGACATGTTGCAAAAACAACAAATAACTTCTATCCTAGATTGGAATGAAGGAAACCACTTCAAGGATGTGGGCCTTCGATGCGCAAAAGCGTTTACTTGGACAGTAAACGTTTTGCAATCATGTGAGGACGGGAAGAGAGAATGAAAAGAAAACTATTTGCTGTATTGTTATCGGTTACAATGATAGCAGTACTTTGTACTGGCTGTAATAAGAGCCCCAACGTAGAAACCATTGCAACGCCTGCAGTAGAAGAAACACAGACAAATGATGTACAGACGGAAGATAACGCAGATTCAGAATCTAAGAATAGCAATGTATCTATTCAGGAAGAAATGGAAGCGGTAGAGGCTTCTTATCAGGATTTGCTGAATTCTATTGATAGTGAATCTGCAACACAGTTGGATATGAACCAGAACGCTGCAGCTGCTTATCAGTTGTGGGATGATGAACTGAATGCTCTATGGGATCGGCTTAGTGATGAAGTGGATGCCCAGAAGAAGGAAGACTTGTTGGGTGCACAACGTCAGTGGAATGAGAAGAAAGAAATCGAGATTAAGAATGCCGGAGAAGAATGTGAGGGAGGATCCTTGCAACCGTTGTTAGAATGTTCTAAGGGTGCGGAATTAACCCGTGCTAGATGTTATTATTTGGCAGGACTCCTTGCGGAAGTACGCGGAGAGGGATTTGCGACATCAGATGAAGTGCAGGCCGACCTTGATGCAGCCAATCCGACACTTGATTAAGTGTTTATGACTTTTAAAGGACAGTACTTCTTCGATGAAGAGCGTGGCGCAGATAGGCATTGAACCGACGGACGAATGCGAATATGGCGTGCTGGATAGTAACTGGACAGTATGGGTAACCGGCGGTGATTTATTATCTGATTTGGATGTAATTGACTATACGAGCAGTACCATTGATTTCATGACATCAAGTGGTGCATATTATCAATTAGGACATACCATGGCAGGCGGTGTATCCTTAGATTATGGAACTGAACGTGGGGAATGGACAGAAACAATCTACGCGAACTAGTTAAGGAAAAGGAGAGTATAGCGAAATGAAAAGAAGAATTTTGGTTTTACTTTGCTCTATGTGCTTATTAGCACTTGTTGGTTGTGGAAAGACGGCGCAGGAGGCACCTGCTCCAACAACAGAAGAACCTTCACAGGAGATACCTGTTGTAGAAACAACAGATACAGCGGGGTTGACCTTTGAGGAACTTGGTAAGTTAGGCTTTAGCTTTTCCAGTGGCGCAGGTGGATGGTCTACGGACCTGTTTATTCATCCAGATGGTTCCTTTGAGGGAACGTATCATGATTCTGACATGGGTGATACAGGAGATGATTATCCGAATGGAACCATGTATCTGTGCTCCTTCGTAGGAAGCTTTGCTCCTCTTGAAAAGGTAGATGATACCACCTACAAGACTCACGTTCAGGAAATGAAGTACGAGAAGAATGTTGGCGAAGAGGAAATCATCGATGACATGAAGTACATATATTCCGATGCTTATGGTATGGAAGGAGATGGAGATTTTTACTTTTATCTTCCTGGAACAACGGTTTCGAAGCTTGGGGATGATGTTATTAGCTGGATTTTCTATTTGTGGTATGATGACCCGTCTTTTCCTGATTTGAATTATGATGAAGTTACTTTACCATGTGTTGTATTAGCCAACGTCAATGAAGGATATGGGTTTACCAGCAGTGATTATAGTGAAATGGTGGATGAAAACATTACTTCTGATTTGGCAGATGGTAGTTATAGTTCTAACTTCACGACAGATGGCACTTACATGAAGACGCTTAAGAACATCGAGTTTTACGATAATGCCATAGTTGTAGAAGCTGATTTTGATATTATTGATGAGAATACCTATGAATATGTAGGTGAAATAGAATATGGTACCTACACCATTGCAATTGATGAGAACACGAAGTTTGTTTCTGGTGGTGGCGAAGCAGAGCCAGAGCAGATGACCAAGGATGAATTTAAGGAGTATATCAGTAATCTGATGGATTCGGGACTTGGCTTTGGACTTACGATCAAAGATGGCGTAGCAACTCAGGTTGGTATTTGGAGTTAAAACATCTAGAACCGGAAGGAAAATTCCTTCCGGTTCTTTTTATTTGGGCGTTTTTGTGTATAATAGAGTAGTTAAGATAAGAAACCATAGAATTTTACTAGGAGAATATAGATGAGAATAGGAACCGGTTATGATGTCCATAAACTGGTGGAGGGACGCAAGCTGATTATTGGCGGTGTTGAGATTCCTCATGAGCTTGGATTGTTGGGACATTCTGACGCAGATGTTTTATTGCATGCCATTATGGATGCATTGCTTGGTGCAGCGGCACTAGGAGATATCGGAAAGCATTTTCCGGATACAGATGAGAGGTACAAGGGAGCAGATTCCATGGAACTTCTTGCAGAAGTCAAAAGATTAATCCTGGAAGCAGGTTATGTGGTTGGTAATGTAGATGCGACTGTGATTGCGCAGCGACCCAAGCTTCGCCCATACATCGATACCATGATTGAAAACGTAGCTCGTGTGTTGGAAATCCAACCGAAT
This sequence comes from Lachnospiraceae bacterium, assembly GCA_024690265.1. GTDB lineage: Bacteria > Bacillota > Clostridia > Lachnospirales > Lachnospiraceae > XBD2001. The sequence goes on from JAILCW010000110.1 coordinate 3,805, forward strand.
CAGGTGAATATTAAGGCGACCACCGAAGAACGATTGGGCTTCACCGGACGAGAAGAAGGTATTTCAGCTCAGGCGGTTTGCTTATTGGAATCCATCTATGATGGAAGCAATGTTATGTTCAGTTCCGATGGCGGATGTGCAGGCTGTAGTGGCTGCCCACGAAGATAGACATGTAAGTACGAACTGAAATTAGGGAGAATAAGAGAATGAACAAATTTACTTTTTATAATACATTGACTAGAACAGTGGAAGAATTCAAGCCGCGGGAAGAGGGTAAGGTTGGCATGTACACCTGTGGCCCTACCGTATATCATTTTGCACACATCGGTAATATTCGTACTTATATCATGCAGGATGCTCTGATTAAGTCCTTAGAATATGCCGGATATAATGTAAAGCGCGTAATGAATATCACAGACGTAGGTCATCTTTCTTCTGACGCTGATACCGGTGAGGATAAGATGGTTGCTGGTGCTAAGCGTGAGCACAAGACCGTTATGGAGATTGCCAAGTTCTACACAGACGCGTTTTTCAAGGATTTTGATGCCGTAGGCAACAAGCGCCCGGACGTAATCGAACCTGCAACCAATTGCATTCCGGAGTTCATCCACATGGTAGAAGTTCTTTTGGAGAAGGGCTATGCTTATGTAGCTGGTGGTAACGTATACTTCGATACAAGCAAGTTAGAGGATTACTATGTATTCTCTTCTGCAGTAGAGAAGGAAGCCTTGGAAGTTGGTGTTCGTGATGACGTAGAAGAAGATACCAACAAGAAGAACAAGACCGATTTCGTACTTTGGTTTACCAAGTCCAAGTTCGAAGATCAAGCCTTGAAATGGGACAGCCCATGGGGCGTTGGATATCCGGGATGGCACATTGAGTGCTCCTGCATCTCCATGAAGCACTTGGGTGAGTACATTGATATTCATTGTGGTGGTGTAGATAACATCTTCCCACATCATACCAACGAGATTGCACAGTCCGAGGCTTACCTTGGACATGAGTGGTGCAAGTACTGGTTCCACAGCAATCACTTGAATGATCAGTCCGGTAAGATGTCCAAGTCTAAGGGGGCAATTTTGACCGTCTCTGTTCTTCAGGAAAAAGGATATGATCCATTGGTATATCGTCTGTTCTGCTTGCAGTCACATTATCGCAAACCATTGGTATTCTCTTATGAAAACTTGGATAATACCGCAGCGGCTTACAATAAGCTTGTGAAAAGGGTTTCAGAGTTCAAAAATGAGGGCGCTGTGGATGAGGCAGTAAAGGCAGAATACGAGGCGAAGTTCTGCGAACAGTTATCCAATGACTTGAACACCGCCATGGCAATCACCGTATTGTACGATGTGTTAAAAGCAGACATGAGCGATGCGACCAAGCTTGCGTTGATTGAAAGCTTTGATAGAGTATTGTCTCTTGATCTAATCGGTCATGCTAAGGCACTTGCAGATGCAGGCTCCGATGTAGATGCAGAGTTAGAAGCTTTCATTCAGGATGCGATTGCGCGTCGTGCTGAAGCAAAGAAGGCAAAGGATTTTGTAACTGCAGATGCAATCCGTGATGAACTTTTGGCAAAGGGAATTGTAATTAAGGATACCCGTGAGGGCGTAGTTTGGAGTAGAGCATAGTTGATGGAACAGAATTGGTATCAATTTATTGAACAAGAATTTGGAGTAGAACCCAAAGATATACGAACCTATTCGCCACTGACGTTGGCGTATATAGGAGATGGCGTGTTTGATTTGATCATTCGCTCAGTGGTGGTAGGCAAAGGAAATACTTCTCCCAATAAGCTTCACCAGTTTACCAGTCAGATTGTTAAAGCAACCACCCAGTCTGCCATGATTGATTCCTTGGAGGATATTTTGTCTGAGGAAGAGATGGATGTATATCGCCGTGGTCGTAATGCCAAGTCTCACTCTGTAGCAAAGAATGCCAGCGTTGGAGATTATCGCAAGGCTACGGGATTCGAAGCGTTGATTGGATACTTGTACCTGTGCAATCAGATAGAGCGTATTGTGGAGCTCATCCAGATTGCTATTGATAAATGTAATGTGAATTTGTAAAGGATTATATGAGATACGAAGAATCTGTTATTGAAGGAAGAAACGTTGTATTAGAGGCGCTTAGAAGTGGGCAGACCATTGATAAGATTTTTGTTTTGGATGGTTGTATGGATGGACCGGTGCGTACCATCATTCGCGATGCCAAGAAACAGAATATTTTAATCAACTTTGTGAAGAAAGAACGCCTTGACCAGATGTCCGAAACCGGTAAGCATCAGGGTGTTATTGCTTATATTGCAGCATATGATTATGCCAGCGTAGAGGATATCATGGAGGCTGCTAAGGCAAAGGGTGAGGATCCCTTTGTTATCATTTTGGATGAAATCGAAGATCCACATAACCTTGGTGCAATTATCCGTACGGCCAATCAGGCAGGTGCTCATGGCGTAATTATTCCAAAGCATCGCGCGGCAGGCCTTACTGCAACCGTAGCTCGCGCATCTGCAGGTGCTATCAACTATACACCGGTTGCTAAGGTAACTAATATCAGTTCCACCATTGAAGCACTGAAGGAACTTGGTATGTGGTTCGTTTGCGCAGACATGGGCGGCACACGCATGTATGACTTGAACTTGAAGGGTCCTATTGGATTGGTTATCGGCAATGAAGGAAAGGGGATCAGTCCGTTGGTAAAGAAGAACTGCGACATGGTTGCTTCTATTCCTATGAAGGGTGATATTGATTCTTTGAATGCTTCTGTTGCTTGTGGAATCTTAGCTTACGAGATTGTTAGACAGCGTACATTTGCGTAAGACATTATCTGTATTGGGGAGACTATGAAGAATACCATCAATGTAAAAGAACTCTCGGACGAAGAGGTGGTTCGGTTGTATCAGAACGGACACAGAGAATTCGAAGAGCATTTATTCAAACGTTTTGACAAGATTGTGTCTTTGTGTTGTGGTCCTTTATTTTTGGTGGGAGCTGACAAGGACGATCTGAAGCAGGAAGGCCGTATGGGCTTGTACAAGGCGTTGCAGGATTATGAAGAAGGCCATGATACGAAGTTCGTTACCTTTGCTCATACTTGTATTACGCGTCAATTGTTAAAGGCAATCGAAGCCAACAACCGCAAAAAGAATCAGCTGTTAAACGAATCGGTTTCCATCGAACTTCGTGAAGAAGAGGGGACATTAGATTCATTGTTTTTCGAACAGAAGGTATCTAGTCCGGAAGAATTGTATCTGAAGACGGAGAGCTATCGCAATATTATCTCCGTGGTCTATGAACGCTTGTCAGATATGGAAAAGCAGGTTCTTGACTTATCTTTGAAGGGTTATGATTACAATCAGATTGCATCAGCCTTGGGGAAAGATACCAAGGCAATTACCAATGCGCTGCAGCGTATTCGCACAAAGGGTAAGGATGTGTTAGATGAGAATTAGGATTATTATTTATGGCTAAGAAAGTTGTTATTGGTATGTCCGGAGGTGTTGATTCCTCTGTTGCGGCATATCTTTTGAAAAAGCAGGGATATGATGTTATCGGTGTTACCATGGAAATGTGGCGGGACGCACCGGAAGTCTGCGAAGATGGAATTGAAGCAAAGAAGGTGGCGGATCAGATTGGAATTCCGCATGTCATCATGCACTTCAAGCCAGAGTTCGAATCCTCTGTGGTTCAGAATTTCATCGATGAATACCTGTGTGGACGTACACCGAATCCATGTGTCATGTGCAATCGTTGCATCAAGTGGCAGGCCTTGATGAATCGAGGAGCAGAACTTGGTGCCGATTATGTGGCAACAGGACACTACGCCAGAGTAGAACAGTTGCCTAATGGTCGATATGCTGTTCGCAATTCCAAGGCAGCGGCCAAGGATCAAACCTATGTGCTGTGCCAGTTAACCCAGGACCAGTTAGCGCATACCATTATGCCTCTTGGTGAATTTGAATCCAAGGATGAAATTCGTAAGATTGCTTCTGGGTTAGGACTTGTATCCGCTGATAAGAAGGACAGCCAGGATGTATGCTTCATCGATGATGACTATGGTACCTTCCTTGAGACTCGACTAGGTAAGGAAAATCTTCCTGGACCTGGCGATTTTGTCTGGAAAGACGGAACTGTAGTGGGTAAACATCAAGGTATTACCCATTACACTATTGGACAGCGCAAGGGATTGAACATCGCTCTTGGAAAACCAGTCTTCGTTCAGAAGATTGATGTACCGAATAATCGAGTTATCCTCTGTGACAACGATGACTTATTCGTGACAGAGCTTACTGCTGATACAGTTAACCTTGTATCTGAAGAAGTCCTTGATCCAAATAAGGAATACATTGGTAAGATTCGTTATTCAGACAAGGGTACACCTTGCCATGCATCTCTTGATTCCGATGTTCTAACAGTGAAGTTTGAACGACCGGTTCGAGCAGTCACTCCAGGTCAGACATTGGTTCTCTACGATGGAGAATACGTGGCCGCCGGGGCACTGATTCAATAAACAAAACAAGACTCCGTATGATATATATTTTCCCGCGGGATCGCTCGCGCTTCCTATCCCAAGCGTAGCAGACACTAAGAAGCCAGCAAGCTGCCTTCAAGTGCTGACGCTTGAGAAGGCCCGCTACAGAAAATATATATCATACGGAGTCTTTGTTTTTATAATCCGATTTCCGTACCCCGGCGGCTTGTAAAGTGGGTGATGGATTGGAATCCTATCGATTTTAATAGGTCTGGCACGGCTTCGAACTGAATCGCTACATCTTCCGGTTTGTGAGCATCTGCTCCAAGAGTAAGAAGATGACCGCCAAGGTCACGATAGAAGGTAAGTAGTTCAATCGATGGATTCGGTTCTGGTAATCCGTGTCTATAACCACCGGTATTAACTTCAAGACAGATGTTATTCTTAATCAGTAATTGGAAGATGGCTTCCAATATGTCTTTGTACTTAGCAACGTCAATCACAATACGTTTATTCATGAAACGGGATGCATAACGTACTACATAATCCAGGTGACCCAAGGTATCGATGTTGTGGAAAACTTCAAGGTTGCGAAGGGTACACTCTAGATAGTCTGTCAAAGCTTCATCCACGGAACGGCCTTCATAGTAGGAATCGTAGTAAGGATCCTTCTTATAAACCTGATGAATGGAACCAATGACAAAATCAAAATCGTTTCCTTCTATTATAGAAGTATGTTCCTTAACTAAGTGTTCCTGTAAACCCAGTTCAATACCTACACCGACAGAAAAATCATCTGTGGAAGTTTCCTGTGCTATTTTTTTCATGGTAGGGATATAAGTTTCTAAATCTAAATCGAAGAGATGCGGCTCACCCCAGTAGTCTAAATCCTCGTGGTCGGTGAAGATGAGACCGGATAGTCCCTTGGCCTTGGCAGCAGCAATCATATCGTACGGATTGGCCTCGGAATCCCCGGAAAATCGGGTGTGCATGTGCATGTCATAGAGTTTTTGCATAAGTAATCTCGCTTTCTTTAATCCTTCCTATTCTCCGATTATAAAAAGACAGTTGTAAAAATACAAGAAAGAAGTCCAAAAATAGAGGGGTAGGATACTGTGAAAAAAATATCAAATACAATTTAAAAGTATTGCAATCGCATTTAAAGTCGATTAAAATATTATTTGCGCGGGAAATCTATGCCCGTGTCCAATAAAATTAATTTATAATTAGGAGGAAACAAAATGGCAGTTAGAGTAGCTATCAATGGTTTCGGTCGTATTGGTCGTCTGGCTTTCCGTCAGATGTTCGGAGCAGAGGGATATGAGGTTGTTGCAATCAACGATCTTACAAGCCCTAAGATGCTTGCACATTTATTAAAGTATGATTCTTCTCAGGGTAAGTATGAGTATGCTGATCAGGTTACTGCAGGTGAGGATTCCATCACTGTTTGCGGTAAGGAGATTAAGATCTACGCATTCCCAGACGCTAACAATTGCCCTTGGGGTGAGTTAAAGGTTGACGTTGTTCTTGAGTGCTCTGGTTTCTACACCAGCAAGGAGAAGGCTCAGGCACACATCAATGCTGGAGCTCGTAAGGTTGTTATTTCTGCACCAGCAGGTAACGATCTTCCTACAATCGTTTACAACACTAACCATGAGACATTGAAGGCTTCTGATACCATCATTTCTGCAGCTTCTTGTACAACCAACTGCTTAGCTCCTATGGCTGATGCATTGAACAAGTTTGCTCCTATTCAGTCTGGTATCATGGTAACTATCCATGCTTACACTGGCGATCAGATGACTCTTGATGGACCACAGCGTAAGGGTGATCTTCGTAGATCTCGTGCAGCTGCAGTTAACATCGTTCCTAACTCTACTGGTGCTGCTAAGGCAATCGGCCTTGTTATCCCAGAGTTGAACGGTAAGTTGATCGGTTCTGCACAGCGTGTACCTACCCCTACTGGTTCTACCACTATCCTTACTGCAGTAGTTAACAAGAAGGATGTTACCGTTGAGGGTATCAACGCAGCTATGAAGGCAGCAGCTAACGAGTCCTTCGGCTACAACGAGGATGAGATCGTATCTTCCGATATCGTTGGTATGAGATTTGGTTCTTTATTCGATGCAACTCAGACCATGGTATCTAAGATTTCTGATGACCAGTATGAGGTTCAGGTTGTTTCTTGGTATGATAACGAGAACAGCTACACTTCTCAGATGGTTCGTACTATCAAGTACTTCTCTGAGTTAGCATAATCTGTCGAATCTTAGACTCTAATTGGGTCCGGTCTTTTGGACCGGACCCTTTTTTATTAAAATCTTATGGAGGTTTAATATGGGATTAAATAAGAAATCTGTTGATGACATCAATGTAAATGGCAAGAGAGTTCTTTGCAGATGTGATTTTAACGTACCTTTGAAGGATGGTCAGATCACTGACGAGAACCGTCTTGTTGCAGCACTCCCAACCATCAAGAAGCTAATCGCTGACGGTGGTAAGGTAATCCTTTGCTCTCACTTGGGCAAGGTTAAGACAGAAGAGGATAAGCAGACCAAGACTTTGGCTCCAGTGGCTAAGAGACTTACTGAGTTGCTTGGACAGGAAGTGAAGTTTGCTGCTGATCCAGAAGTTGTTGGTCCTAATGCTCGTGCAGCTGTTGAGGCTATGAATAATGGTGATGTTATCCTTCTTGAGAACACCAGATTCCGTGCAGAGGAGACTAAGAATGGAGAGGCTTTCTCCAAGGATCTTGCTTCTATCTGTGATGTATTTGTTAACGATGCATTTGGAACCGCTCACAGAGCACATTGCTCTAACGTAGGTGTTGCTGGCTTAGTTGACACTGCTGTTGTTGGTTACTTAATGCAGAAGGAAATCGATTTCCTCGGCAACGCTGTTGAAAATCCAGTTCGTCCTTTTGTAGCAATCCTTGGTGGTGCTAAGGTAGCTGACAAGTTGAACGTTATCAATAACCTTCTTGAGAAGTGTGATACCCTTATCATCGGTGGTGGTATGGCTTATACCTTCTTGAAGGCCCAGGGTTATGAGATTGGTACTTCTCTTGTAGACAATGAGAAGCTTGATTACTGTAAGGAGATGATGGCTAAGGCACAGAAGCTTGGCAAGAAGTTACTTCTTCCTATTGATGCTGTAACTATCAAGGATTTCCCAAATCCTATCGATGCGCCTGTTGAGACCGTAACTGTTGATTATGACAAGATCCCTGCAGACCGTGAAGGCTGTGATATCGGACCAAAGTCTGCAGAGCTTTTCGCCGAGGCAGTTAAGTCTGCTAAGACTGTTGTTTGGAATGGACCTATGGGTGTATTCGAGAATCCTACCTTGGCTAAGGGTACTCTTGCAGTAGCTGAAGCTTTGGCAGCATCTGATGCTACTACCATCATCGGTGGTGGTGATTCTGCAGCAGCTGTTAACCAGATGGGTCTTGGTTCTAAGATGAGCCATATCTCTACTGGTGGTGGTGCTTCCCTTGAATTCCTTGAGGGTAAGGAATTGCCGGGGGTAGCAGCAGCTAACGACAAATAAAAAAACTATAAAACTAATTCTTAAAAATGTGAGGATTATATAATGGCAAGAAGAAGAATTATCGCAGGTAACTGGAAGATGAACAAGACTCCATCTGAGGCAGTTGCTCTTTGCGCAGAATTAAAAGATCTTGTAAAGAACGATGATGCAGACGTAGTTTACTGCGTACCTGCAATTGATATCGTTCCTGTAGTAGAGGCTGTTAAGGGTACCAACGTACATGTAGGTGCTGAGAACTTCTACATTGTTGATTCCGGTGCATATACTGGTGAGATTAGTGCTCCTATGCTTGTTGATGCAGGTGTTGAGTACGTTATTATGGGTCACTCTGAGAGACGTGACATCTTTGGTGAGGATGATATTCTTATCAATGCTAAGGTTAAGAAGGCATTTGCTGCTGGCTTAACTCCAATTCTTTGCTGTGGTGAGTCTCTTGCACTTCGTAAGGCTGGTACTTACAAGGAGTGGATTGAGCGTCAGATTACTTGGGACCTTAGTGGCGTAACTGCTGATCAGGTGAAGAATCTGGTTATCGCTTACGAGCCAATCTGGGCAATCGGAACCGGCGAGACTGCTACTGCAGATCAGGCAGAGGAAGTTTGCGGATTCATCCGTGAGCTGATTGCAAAGTTGTACGATGGTGCTACTGCTGAGGCAGTTCGTATCCAGTACGGCGGATCTATGAATGCAGGTAATGCTGCAGAGCTTCTTTCCAAGCCAAACATCGATGGTGGTTTGATTGGTGGAGCATCTCTGAAGCCTGACTTCGGTAAGATCGTGAACGCATAATTGCATTGTATAAGAAGACTCATGGGAGTAATCCCGTGAGTCTTTTTTTATTCCTTTGCATTGACAGACAAAATGTTTAAAAATACTTAAATTAAAAGATAATATGGGCACCTGTCAATTTTCTGTAGTATAATAGACATGAGGTATTACATATTACTTTGTGCGCAAAGGAGAGATGACTATGGCTAAGACAAGTAAGAAAGCACCGAAGTCTGCTTCCGGGCAGACAACCAAGAAGGGGTTGGGAATCAAGGGAAGATTGCTGGCAGTTATTTTGCCGGTGGTTATCATTGCTGTTAATGTTGTTGCGTTAGTAAGCGGACAGTTAGCAAGCAATGCAATCAAGGCAGAATCAGCTGAGAAGTTGGGGGCTATTTTGGACGCCAACTCCAGTTATGTGGATGGTAAGCTCCAGGAGATTCGTATCACCTGTGAGAACCTGGCTTTTTTGGTTGGTAATACCTATCAGACTACGGATATGGCCACTTATAAGGAGATTTTCTCCGAAACGGTTTTGAATAACGAACTGATTCTAGGCTCCGGTATCTGCTTTGAGCCGAAGGTATATACCGGTGATGAAAAATATGCAGATCAGCAATATGTTGGACCATACTGGTATCGTGACGGAGACTCCATCGTGGAAGATTGGGAGTACTCCAATGCAGAGTATGACTATTTTTCACAAGAATACTATACGCAGACACAGAGTGTGGGCGAAGTAAAAGCTGCAATTACCAATCCGTATTACGATCCGGCCTCCGGTACAGTTATGGCTAGCTGTTCCGCACCGATTATTAAGAACGGAAAGTATTTGGGTTGTATTACCGTGGATATTAGTCTTGGTACCATCTCCGAAGTCATTGGTCAAATCAAAGTCGGTCAGACCGGTCATGCGATTCTTACCATGTCCGAGGGAACCTATATCTATTGTGAAGATGAGGAAAAATACGGCTCCGGAATGAAAATGGCAGATGATACCGATGAAGGCATCAATGGTATTGCGGCTGAGATTATAGCAAATGAATCCGGAGAAACCGGGTATGGCGATAACAGCGTATACTATTGTACGATTCCGGGCGTGAACTGGAAGCTGTTGATTAGTATGAAGTCGGCAGAGATTAATGCTGCTGCAATGAAGATGACCCAGGTTACTGTCCCGATTTGTATCATTTCGGTTTTGATTTGTGTCATTATTATTTGGATGGTTGCCGGTGGTATTGCGAAGCCGATTATTGCAGTCAAACAGTTTGCTGCAGAGCTTGCCCAGGGTAACTTTACCATTGAGAAGATTCGTGTCAACCGACGGGATGAAATCGGCCAGATGTCCGATTCCTTGAATTATATGTACGAGTCCAATTCCTCTGTGATTCGTAACAT
>JAILCW010000129.1 GCA_024690265.1 Lachnospiraceae bacterium
CTCGCCATATTCAATATAAATGGGACCTATAGGGCTCGAACCTATGACCCTCTGCTTGTAAGGCAGATGCTCTCCCAGCTGAGCTAAGATCCCATATGTTTGGCGCCGTTCTCACGACAAGAAGTAATATATCATAAGGGTAGAACGGCGTCAACAACTTTTTCGCTATTTTTTGCCGAAAAATTAAAGTCAGACAAAGTCCCTAAATATCAATAGATTTCGCATTAGTCTCACGATAAATTTGAGAGGCAGTTTCCGCTATATTTAGGTTTTCCGGAAGGTTCACTCGGAAGCGATACGTAATCAAATGATCTTTGTGTACTTCCATTTCGGTATAGAGGATCTCGATGTTTCGCTCCTCCATCATGTCTTGAATCTTACGAAGACTAGACATCTTATCATCGATATCGATAACGATACGTCCTCTTCCACTCTTTTCAAAGATGGAATGATTCCCGCTATGAAGCGCAATCTGAACTCCTAGAATCAATAACGTTGTTGCAACGGCAGGAACATACATACCGATTCCCAGTCCGGTTCCAACAGCAGCAATTCCCCAAATACCCGCAGAAGTACTAAGTCCTTCAATACGATCATCACGCATAAAAATCGTTCCCGCGCCGAGGAATCCTACACCGGATACGATTCCTGCGCATACACGAGACACGTCTACATAAACATCCGTCGTACCAACCACATCCAAAAATCCATACTTGGATACAATGGCATACACACAGGCGCCAATTGCTACAATCAGATAGGTACGCATGCCGGCAGCCTTCTGCATACGGGAACGCTCTATACCAACTAACAGTCCGCAAACGCAGGTAAGAACCAAGCGAATCACGAACTCCAATTCCATATTGTTAGGGAAAAACGTAAGAATCATCCTTCGCCCTCCCTACATTCCAATGGATTTTACAGTACCGCTATTCTTTACCAACTCCAACAATTCTGTAGGTTGCAAATCATAGGGTATCCGAACATCCAAAGAATATAATAAACTTGCATCTTTGTGCTTATTAATATGACCACCGGTGATCTCAATATGTTTGGATTCCAACAAATCCTGAAACTTGCGAAACTCCTCCGGATCATCCTGCATCGTCACCACCAACCTGGTTAAACGGGTATTCTCTAGTCCTTGCGCTACTCCACGATGAAGAATCACTTGAAGTAGCACAATAAACACCGTACTAACAATACCCAGTACATACATGCCTACGCCAAGTGCGCTTCCAATGGCAGCCGTTGCCCATACACCGGCCGCAGTGGTCAATCCATGAACGGAATTGCCTCGCATAAAAATAATACCGGCGCCCAAGAAACCGATTCCTGTTGTAATACCGGCTGCCACACGAGACACATCTACTCGGGCACCTTCCTGTGCGGCAACATCCAAAAATCCATACTTGGATATAATCACAAAAAGTGCAGCTCCTACAGCCACAATCATGTGGGTTCGGATACCTGCACCTTTGTTACGGCGTGTGCGTTCCACACCAATAGCACCGCCACATCCTAAGGCGATGACTAATCGAAGCGCACACTCAATATACATATTATCAACTATCTCAAACGGCATATGCACTGCCTCCGCAATTCATGATACCCTTATTTTATCGCAAACCGCGCTCCTTGAGAAGTTTCTTTACTCGATCCGGATAATTGCCGATAATGCCATCCACCTTCGCATCAATCATCCAACCGATGTGTTCCTCTTCATTCACAGTCCAGGTATTGATTTCAATACCATGAGCACGTAAATCCGCCACATTCTCAGGCTTTAACATCACAAACAACGGATGATAGCACTCAAATCCATGGGAAGCGGTATACTCTCCTGCATCCAGAATCCAGGTTGCCGTAAGAAGTCCGCACTTAATCTCAGGGGCTATCTCCTTCATACGCTTTACTGATTGATGGTTAAAAGAGGAAATCACCACCTTATCACAGTAGTCATATTCCTTCAGCTTCTTATATACTGCCCGTTCAATTCCAGGATACTCAATAATACCGGTCTTTAGCTCAATGTTAGTGATAATATCCTTATCCTTAACCAACTGCAGATACTCATCCAAAGTTGGAATCTTCTGGAACCCTACCTTGTCATGGAACTTGTTGGAAAAGTCCACCTTACACAATTCCTCATAGGTCATGTCCTTCACCCAACCGGAGGCATTGCCGGTACGATCAATCTCTTCATCATGGATGATTACCAATACCCCATCCTTGGTGAGATGTACATCGTTCTCAATGCCCTCACATCCAGCCTCCAATGCCTTTTCAAAAGCAATCATGGTATTCTCCGGATATTCTCCGGAAAAGCCTCTATGGGCATAATTTCTACATACTAATTTCTCCATAGTTCCCACTCCTTTTATAATCTATGTATCATTGTACTCTTTTTTCACCCAAATGGCATAAAAAACGCTTACCAATTTCTTGGTAAGCGCTTCTTATTATGCATTCTTAACTTTTGCAATATCTACCAGCGTCAACTGCTCTTGTGCATGCTCTAAGCTGTTAGCAAGAGCGTTAGCAGTATCAATTGCCGTGATACAATACACTCCGGTCTCAATGGCGTTACGGCGAATCAAAAATCCGTCACGGGTCTTATCGCCATGTCCCTGAGTTGGTGTATCGATAACCAGGTCAATCTTGTGTCCTAAGATCAAGTCCATGACATTCGGTGATTCCTGGCTAATCTTATTGACCCAGAGTGCTTCAACACCATGATCATTCAAATACTTTGCAGTACTTCTGGTTGCATAAATCTTATAACCAAGAGCAGCAAAGCGACGTGCTACCCCAACCGCCTCTGGCTTGTCTGCGTCTTTTACCGTCATAATCATCTGCTTATGCTTCGGTAATTGGATGCCTGCGCCGAGGAATGCCTTATATAATGCTTCATTGAAGGAGGTAGCAATTCCAAGACATTCACCCGTTGACTTCATCTCCGGTCCTAAGGAGATTTCTGCACCGCGCAATTTCTCAAATGAGAAAACCGGCATCTTGATGGCTACATATTCTGCCTCCGGCTGTAAGCCCGGCTGATAGCCAAGTTCCCGAATGGTATGTCCGATGATAATCTGTGTTGCCAAATCTACAATCGGTATACCGGTAACCTTACTAATATATGGTACAGTTCTGGAACTTCTTGGGTTAACTTCGATTACATATACATCATCATCCATCACAATAAACTGGATGTTAATCATTCCTTTTACATGGAGTGCCTGCGCAAGTCTCTCTGTGTAGTCCGTAATCTTTTCCTTGATGTCCTTGCCAATGGTTGGAGCCGGATATACGGAGATGGAGTCACCGGAATGGACACCGGTACGCTCAATATGCTCCATAATTCCCGGGATTAAGATGTCCTGTCCATCACAGATAGCGTCAACCTCAATCTCCTTACCCTGCAAGTATTTATCTACCAGAATCGGATGATCCTGGGCAATCTGGTTGATGATATCGATGAACTCCTCAATCTCACCATCGTTAAAAGCAATCTGCATGCCCTGTCCACCAAGTACGTAGGATGGACGAACCAACACCGGATAACCGAGGCGATTAGCAACTGCCTTAGCTTCCTCCGCAGTATAGACGGTTCCGCCGGCCGCACGTGGAATCTGGGTCTGCTCCAAAATCTGATCAAAAAGTTCTCGATCTTCTGCAGCATCTACATCTTCTGCCTTGGTTCCAAGAATCGGAACACCCATGCGCATCAAGTCTTCCGTCAACTTAATAGCAGTCTGTCCACCGAACTGAACCACGGCTCCGTCCGGCTTTTCAAATCTTACAATGTTCTCCACATCCTCTGCCGTCAACGGCTCGAAGTAGAGCTTGTCAGCAATGTCAAAGTCCGTAGATACAGTCTCTGGGTTATTGTTTACGATGATGGTCTCATAACCTTCCTTAGCAAACGCCCAAGTACAATGAACGGAACAGTAATCAAACTCGATACCCTGTCCGATACGAATCGGGCCGGAACCAAGGACCAGAACCTTTTTCTTAGGATTGGTTTCTACTGCTTCGTTCTCGCTTCCGAAAACAGAGTAATAGTATGGAGTCTGTGCTTCGAACTCGGCCGCACAAGTATCAACCATCTTGAACGCAGCTACAATACCATTGTTGTAGCGCATATCCTTGATTTCATCCACGGTCTTGTCGGTTAAGCGAGCGATAACCGTATCCGGATACTCAATACGCTTTGCTTCACGAAGTAGCTCTACGGTAAGCTCCTGATTCTGTAATGCCTGCTCCATCTCAACCAAAATGGCAATCTTATCGATGAACCAAATATCAATCTGGGTAATATCATGCATCTTCTCCTGGCTAATGCCGCGACGGATGCCCTCTGCGATTCGATAGATACGACGATCATCTACAATTTCAAGATCTGCCAATAACTCCTCCGTGGTAAGTTCAGAGAAGTCATAGCTAAGTAAGCAATCCACATGCTGCTCCAAGGAACGAATGGCCTTCATAAGGGCTCCCTCGAAATTATTGCAGATACTCATAACCTCTCCGGTTGCCTTCATCTGAGTGGTCAAGGTTCTCTTTGCCGTAATGAACTTATCAAATGGCAAGCGAGGAATCTTGACAACCACATAGTCAAGCATCGGTTCAAAGGATGCGTAAGTCTTCTTGGTAATGGCATTCTTAATCTCATCCAAGGTATAACCAAGAGCAATCTTTGCAGCTACCTTGGCGATAGGATAACCGGTAGCCTTAGAAGCCAATGCAGAAGAACGGCTAACTCGAGGATTAACCTCAATTACGCAATACTCAAAGGTCTCCGGATGCAGCGCGTACTGAACGTTACATCCACCGGTAATGCCCAACTCGGAGATGATGTTCAAGGCAGATGTACGAAGCATTTGATATTCCTTATCACCCAAGGTCTGAGAAGGTGCTACAACAATAGAGTCACCGGTATGTACACCAACCGGATCAATATTTTCCATGTTACATACGGTAATACAGTTGCCTGCAGCATCTCGCATTACCTCGTACTCGATTTCTTTCCAGCCTGCAATACAACGCTCTACTAATACCTCATGTACACGAGAAAGGCGAAGTCCATTGGAAAGAATCTCACGAAGTTCATTCTCATCATGGGCAATACCACCGCCACTTCCGCCGAGAGTAAAAGCCGGACGAAGTACAACCGGGTATCCGATAGTATTCGTGAATCGAACACCGTCTTCAATGGTGGTAACTACCTGAGAAGCTGCTACCGGCTCATGAATCTTCTCCATGGTATCCTTGAAGGCCTGACGGTCTTCTGCGCGGAAAATAGTCTCTGCTGTGGTTCCAATGAGGCGTACTCCGTGCTCCTTTAAGAACCCAGACTCCTCCAACTCCATTCCAAGATTCAAGCCAGCCTGGCCACCCAAGGTAGGTAACACACTATCCGGTTTTTCTTTTAGAATAATCTGCTCTAATACCGGAACTGTCAGAGGCTCAATATAAACTTCATCAGCAATATTCTTATCGGTCATAATGGTTGCCGGATTGGAATTCACCAACACAACCTCTACGTCCTCTTCCTTCAAGCTTCGGCAAGCCTGGGTTCCTGCGTAGTCGAACTCCGCAGCCTGTCCAATGACAATCGGGCCGGAGCCGATAACCAATACTTTCTTGATATCATTATTCTTAGGCATTTGCTGCTCCTCCCATCATCTCTATAAATCGGTCAAACAAATATCCACTGTCCTGTGGTCCCGGACATGCTTCCGGATGGAATTGCACAGTAAAAATGTTCTTGCCCGTATACTTCAAGCCCTCATTGGTGCCATCGTTAACATTCACAAATGCTGGTGTAGCAACCGCCGGATCTAACTTGTCTACATCCACTACGTAGCCATGGTTCTGCGAACTGATATAGACTCTTCCGGTCTCTAAGTCTTTCACCGGATGGTTGCCACCTCTGTGGCCATACTTCATCTTGTGAGTATCACAACCGGTAGCAAGCGCCATGAGCTGATGTCCCAAACAGATAGCAAAAATCGGGACTTCCGAATCATATAACTTCTTAATCTCGTCAATAATTGGACCGCAATCCTTTGGGTCTCCAGGTCCGTTGCTCAGCATGATTCCATCCGGATTACTTGCTAAGATTTCTGCAGCAGGTGTATGTGCCGGATAAATTGTTACCTCACAACCTCTATCATTCAAGGACTTCGCAATATTCTTCTTGGCTCCAAAATCAAGAAGGGCAACCTTCTTGCCCTTGCCAGCCAGCTTGGTAGCTTCAGAACAAGTCACCTTACTTACAACATCTCCGGTGCGATACGCTTTCAAACGAGGAAGAATCTCATCTAAGTTGTAATTCTCATTAGTGGTAATCATACCGTTCATTGTTCCCTTATCACGAAGAATCTTGGTCAATGCGCGAGTATCGATACCGGCTATTCCAGGGATATCCTGTTCCTTCAGGAAATCCTGAATGGTTCCCTGGCAACGGAAATTGGAAGGAATACGGGATAATTCTCGAACGATATATCCATCCACCCAGCTACGGGAAGACTCCATATCCGGTGTGATACCATAGTTGCCAATCAATGGGTATGTCATGCAAACCGCCTGTCCTGCGTAGGATGGATCCGTAAGCACCTCCAAGTAACCTGTCATAGAAGTGTTAAACACAATTTCCGAGATTACTTCTCTTGTCGATCCGATACTCTCTCCGCAGAATACGGTGCCATCTTCGAGAATCAAAAATGCCTTCATAAACTGTCCTTTCATACAAAACCAAAATTTTTACAATTATACCTCTAGAAAAAAGCAGGCACAAGAAAAATGTACCTGCTTTTCTTTTATTTGAAATATGCCACGCCGGACTCGAAAATCTTCATGTCCTGCTCACCATAAATATTCATGGCAACAGCATCGCCAATACGTTCAGAATGGCACATCTTACCAAGTACACGTCCATCAGGACTGGTGATACCTTCAATGGATGCATAAGAGCCATTGATATTCCACTCTTCATCCATGGTAGGATTGCCGGCTTCATTAACATACTGAGTAGCCACCTGACCATTGGCAAATAACTTTTCAATCCATGTAGCATCAGCGACAAAACGTCCCTCTCCATGAGACGCCGGTACAACATATTCACCACCTAATGTTGCCTGTGCAAGCCAAGGAGACTTATTAGATACTACTTTGGTGGTTGCCATCTTACTGATATGACGACCAATAGTGTTAAATGTAAGTGTTGGAGAATCCACCTGCTGAGTATGAATCTCTCCATATGGTACCAATCCAAGCTTAATCAAAGCCTGGAAGCCATTACAAATACCAAGGACCAATCCATCACGTTCATTCAACAAACCATGTACTGCTTCTGTCATTTTCTCATTGCGGAAAGCGGTTGCAAAGAACTTCGCACTTCCTTCCGGCTCATCACCAGCGGAGAATCCGCCTGGGAACATAATCATCTGAGCCTCGCTAATGCCCTTTACAAATGCATCCACAGATTCACGAATATCGGATGCGTTCTGATTACGGAATACGCATACATTCGCTTTTGCGCCTGCTTTTTCGAAAGCACGGGCACTATCATACTCACAGTTGGTACCAGGGAATACCGGAATAAATACCGTTGGAACTGCAACCTTATTCTTACAAATGTAGATATTCTTCTCTTCATGAAGCTTCAGCGGAAGCTCCTTGTAATCCTCTGTTGCACGAGTAGGGAATACCTTCTCAAGCTTAGAGGTCCATGCCTCAATGGCTTCCTCCATAGAGATCGTAACATCACCATAATGGAATGCTCTATCACAAGATACAGAACCAATGGTTGTTACAAACTGGCCAAGGCCTGCATCTGCAAATGCCTTCTCCACGGATGCAACATCACTTGGAGCAATCTCTGCAACAAAGTTTCCACCGTTCGGAGCAAACAAAGCGTCCTGGGAAACAGATGCATCAATAGAAACACCAAGCTTATTACCGAATGCCATCTTGGAAAGGGCAGCTGCAAGTCCTGCATTATCAGTAACATAGCAACTAACAATCTTCTTATTCTGAATCAATGCATGTACGGTATCGTACAACTTCATTAACATCTCATAATCCGGCAAATCATATTCATCGGACGCAAAGGAGAACAACGCCAATGCGTTGCCGTCTTTCTTTAATTCCGGTGTGATAATGTCGCCTTCACGTGCAATATCTACCGCAAAGGATACTAAAGTAGGTGGAACATCAATCTCATTGAAGGTTCCGGACATGGAATCCTTACCACCAATGGATGGAAGTCCAAATCGCATCTGTGCTTCATATGCACCAAGCAATGCTGCGAAAGGCTGGCTCCAACGCTTTGGATCCTCACTCATGCGACGGAAGTACTCCTGGAAAGTAAAACGAATCTTCTTATAATCTCCGCCGGCTGCAACAATCTTGGCAATGGAGTAAATCACAGCATAGATAGAACCATGATACGGACTCCAAGAGGACAGATACGGATCAAATCCATAGGACATCATGGTTACGGTATCACACTTACCTTCTGCCACTGGAAGCTTTGCTACCATAGACTGAGTCTCGGTTAACTGATACTTGCCGCCAAATGGCATATACACGCTACCTGCACCGATGGAGCCATCGAACATCTCCACCAAGCCCTTCTGGGAGCACACATTCAAATCATTCAAGGTGCGAAGCCAAGCCGACTTTACATCGCCGGAAGCAAGAGCTTCAGATACACCTTCGATTGCATTTTTCTTGAAGTAATTCTTTTCCTTCTTCGGGGATTCTACGTAAACGCTAGTCTCCTGATGTGCACCATTGGTATTAAGGAATGCACGAGAAAGATTTACGATAGTCTTTCCTCTCCAATTCAATACAAGACGTGGCTCTTCAGTAACCACAGCCACCTCTACAGCTTCTAAATTTTCTTCAGAAGCATATGCTAAAAACTGCTTTACATCTTCCGGCGCAACAACAACAGCCATACGCTCCTGAGATTCGGAAATAGCCAGCTCGGTACCATCTAATCCATCGTACTTCTTTGGTACCTTGTCCAAATCAATATTGAGTCCGTCTGCCAACTCTCCGATGGCAACAGATACACCGCCGGCACCAAAGTCATTGCACTTCTTAATGATGTGAGCAACTTCCTCACGACGGAACAATCTCTGTAATTTACGCTCAGTAGGAGCATTACCCTTCTGAACTTCTGCACCACATACTGCAGTAGACTGGGTGTTATGTGCCTTAGATGAACCGGTTGCACCACCGATACCATCACGACCGGTACGTCCGCCAAGGAGTACGATTACATCTCCAGGGTCAGAAGTAAGACGCTGTACCGCGCGTCTAGGAGCAGCACCCATAACAGCGCCAATCTCCATACGTTTTGCCACATAGTCCGGATGATATACTTCCTTAACATAACCGGTTGCAAGACCAATCTGATTACCATAGGAAGAATAACCATGTGCAGCCTCACGAACAATTTTCTTCTGAGGAAGCTTACCTTCGATGGTTGCATTATTCGGAACGGTAGGATCTGCAGCACCGGTAACACGCATTGCCTGATATACATAGGTACGTCCAGACAACGGATCACGGATAGCACCACCCAAGCAGGTTGCAGCACCACCGAAAGGCTCAATCTCTGTCGGATGATTATGTGTCTCATTCTTAAAGTTAACAAGCCACTCTTCTGTCTTGCCATCTACCTCTACAGGGACAACAATAGAACAAGCATTAATCTCATCAGATTCTTCCTGATCAGCGAGCTTACCATCCTGCTTCAGTTTCTTCATTGCAAGAAGTGCAAGATCCATCAAGCATACATATTTATCATCGCGATCCTTGTAAAGCACCTTAAAGTTATCCAAGTAATCCTGATAGGTTGCTTCCATTGGCTTACGATAATCACCATCTTCAAATGTAACGGATTTTAACTCGGTAGAAAAAGTAGTATGACGACAATGGTCAGACCAATAAGTATCAAGCACACGAATCTCTGTCATAGTAGGTTCCCTGTGCTCTTCGGAATTGAAATAATTCTGAATGTGTAAGAAATCTTTGAAGGTCATAGCCAAATTCAAAGACTGATAGAACTGTAATAACTGATCCTCCGGCATAGAACAAAAGCCATCTAAAACAGCAACATCTTCCGGAACATCAAACTGATCCACGAGGGTATCCGGCTTTTCTAAACCAGTCTCTCTGGAATCTACCGGATTAATACAATGCTTCTTGATTGCTTCAAAGTCAGCATCGCTAATCTGGCCCTCAATAACATAAGTAGTAGCAGAACGAATAATCGGTTCCTCATCATCACGCAGCAGCTTCATACACTGTTCTGCAGAATCCGCACGCTGATCAAACTGACCAGGCAAGTACTCTACAGAGAACACTCTGCCATCATAAATAAAGGATTCCTCATAAACCTCATCCACTGGCGGCTCTGAAAATACGGTCTGAATCGCTCTCTGATATGTCTCATCAGACAAATTCTCAACATCATAGCGAATCAATACTCGTACACCGGTCACAGCCTCAATACCCAGGTAGTGACGAATTTCGTGACGCAAAGCCTTCGCAGCAACGGCATACTCCGGCTTCTTTTCCACATAGACTCTTCTTACGTTACCCATGTTTTCCTCTTTCCTTCTTTTACAATATACCAAAACGAAGGATGTCTCTTACCTCATACAATCGGTTTGGTGACAGCATGCGCATCTCTACCCCACGCACACCGATAGAAGTATAACATACTGCCACCTCGGTGACTAGAAGAATACTCATAAAAACTTCAGAAAAAATTATGAGTGTTCTTCCCAGAAATTTGTAACACTTTGCCCAATCGTGTCCAATGTTTCTACCTCTACATCAGCCCACTCTCGTGGAAACGTCCTACGATAGTCTCCAAAACAAAATCGCTCATCTAATAACGCAATAACCCCAACGTCATCAATGGTACGAATCACTCGGCCTGCCGATTGTTGTACCTTGTTCATTCCCGGATATAAATAGGAATACGCAAAGCCATCCCCCAACTGTTTGTTAAAATAATTCATCAGCAGTTTTCGCTCATTACTTACTTGAGGCAATCCGGTCCCTACAATAATAGCGCCGATCAACTTTTCATTGGTAAGATCAATGCCTTCAGAAAACACACCTCCCATTACGCAAAAAGCAAGCAAGGTTTTTTCACGATGAACTTCAAACTCCGCCAAAAAAGCATCACGTTCTTCTTCTGTCATTCCACTGTTCTGTTGCACAATGTCATAGGTCACAAGGTCCTTCGTATCAAAGCACTGTTCCACTTGCTCTAAAAATGCATAGGAAGGGAAGAACACCATATAATTTCCCTTTTTAGCAGAAGCAATACGTCGAATGTACTCCGCAAACTTCTCATACTCTGACCGAGACCGTCTCGTATATTTACTGGTGACATCGCTACCTATCAGGAGTTTTCGCTTGCTGGTGTCAAATATAGACTCGGCATAGATAGCATAAGGATCATCCTTCCCACATAATAGCTGTTTATAATAATGAATCGGCAACAGCGTAGCAGAAAACAGTACGCTGGCATTACAACGATCTAGTCGTTCCTGCAACATGAGTGACGGATCCATGCAATAGAGATGTATGCAAAACAGATTCTCTATATTGAAGTCGCAATAGATTTGATATCTATCATCCCTCCACTCCGCTAGGTTCAGGAAATTGCGCACGCGAAAATAAAACTCACGGATTTCATCCATGTGTTCCAACTCAATATGCTTCTCAAAAAAGTTCTCCATTGCGTTGGCCAATCGCATCAGTGCCAATAGAAAAGAATCCATCTCTTCTAATAGAAGAACATCATCGCATGACCGTTTCCATTCCAGCATGATTTTGTTGCAGCGGTCCAGTGCCTTCGGAATACCACCGTTATAGATTTTAAAATGCTTCTTTATATCCAAAAACTCTTCTTTTACCAGAATCTCCGAATACATCTCGCGGCCTCGTTCAACAAGGTTATGTGCCTCGTCCACCAGAAGAATAATGTCTGCCTTTTCTCCCTCAGAAAAGAACCGCTTCAAATATACGTTGGGATCAAAAACATAATTGTAATCACAGATAATATTGTCACACCAGCTTGACACATCCAGATTCATTTCAAAAGGACATACATTATGCTCTGCCGCCCAGGATGCAATAGTATCACGATCAAAAATATCCTGTGTTTGCAGCAAATCATATACCGCATCATTGATTCGATCAAAATGACCCTTTGCCCTCGGACACTGTTCCGGATTACATTTGGATGAGTCATATGGGCATAACTTATCTTTCGCCGTAATCTCAACTGTCTTGCCACGATAACCGTTTTTTTCAAATAAATGGAACGTATCTCTAGCTACAACTCTAGTAATGGTCTTGGCAGTAAGATAAAAAATACGTTCTCCATACCCTTCACCTACTGCTTTCACAGCAGGGAAGGTGGTGGCCAGAGTCTTACCGGAGCCTGTGGGAGCCTGCATAAATAAAATGTGATTCTTTGCAATCGTACGATAGACATCCGCAGCCACTTCACGCTGTCCCTTGCGATATTCATAAGGAAATTCCAATGCATGAATTGAATTGTTTCTTGTAATCTTCCAATAATAAGAAAAGTCTGCCCAACGTTTATATAATAATAACACCTCCGAAAACCATTGTTGCAATTCTTCATAAGTATATTCTTCTTGAAAGCGCCGAATGTCTTCTGTATCTAAATTGC
>JAILCW010000139.1 GCA_024690265.1 Lachnospiraceae bacterium
AACGGCTCAGACAAATGCGGTACATACGTGCCACAAACATGTTGACGTTATTGACCTGTCCCAAATCATACTCTGTGGTAAACAGTCCCGCTGTCACACCATAGTCGGTGCACAAACCGGAGAACTCCACAGAATTGGCAAAGCCAGCAAACACAGACAATCGGTCTGCCCCTGCATCTAACTGACCTACCCAGTCATTGTATCCGGCCTCGTCCGGTGTACGTCCCAAGAACATGGTGTACAAATCCGTAACATAGGCTCCGTTGTCTTTATTACTGTTGGTGTACTCCGGGCTAAAAATAAATCCATAGGCAACGGTTGCCCCGTCCGTCTGACCATTGGTCAACTGAGAGGTCCAATCCGCATATCCATCCGGATCCGCATCACGGCCCAAAGCCACCTGATAACAGCGGTTTACAAAACCGCCAACACCTTCCTCTGCCTGTACCTTCATGCTGGACAGCTGCACTGCAAAAAACAATACCGCCAGGGATAGCACCACACAGGATAGGTAAAATCTCTGTTTCCCTTTCACGAACGCTACTCCTTATAGTCCGTACTGCTGCATGATATCCGTAAACTCCTGAGAGTTTGCAAATCCAGGGAGGATATCATCACGGCTCTTGCCATCAGCAAGCTGCTTCTTCCAGCTCTCTAATCCATCCGGCTCAGCCTCTCTTCCAAGGAAAGTACGATAAAGAACCTTAACATACTCTTCATCAGTTAAGCCCTTATCCTGGAACTCCTTGGAATGGAAGAATCCGTTAGCAGCTACCTGGATGATATTGTCACGACTGGTATCTGCAATAATCTTGCTGCACCAATCATTCAAACCATCCTTGTCATATCCACGGCCAAGAGCCTGGGTATAAAGACGTGCTACATAAGCGGTAACACCTTCATTCTGATCACGAGCTTCTGTGACTGCATAGGTTCCAGGCTGAATACCATAGTTAGCACACAGATTATTGAACTCCTGGCTACCAACAAAGCCTGCAAAAATTGCATTTACAGACATACCGTTATCTAACTTGGTTACCCAATCGTTGTAGCCGTCCGGATCTGCCTGACGTCCAAGCATTGCCAAATAGCAATCATTTACAATCTCGCCATTGGTCTTATTCTTGTTCGCATACTCATCAGAGCACAAGAATCCCTGAACGATATTCACAGCCTGAGCATCACCACTCAAGAGACGATTGGTCCAATCATTCAATCCCTCGGCATCCGGAGTACGTCCCAATGCCACCTCATACATACGAGTAACAAATGCACGTACCTGCTCTACCGGGCTGTAATAATCCAATCGTACGGTATAGCGAATGCCGCAAGTAGAAGTACCGGACACACGAACATAGTAAGTACCTGGAGCCACTTCGATTGCATCACTGGTTTGCTCCTCGGTATTCTTCATCGGAAGTGTTGTTTTGTACCATACCTGATCGTTGGCGTCCAAAAGGGTTACATACCATTCATTTGGGTTATCATAGTATTCGTTGCTTAAATGCAAGGTCAGATAGCCCGGTTCTGTTACCTCCATCTTGTAGAAGTCTTCATCATAACCACCGCTGGTAATGACACCGTTCTTCTCCTGACCGGAAACAAGCACATTGGCCTTTTCCTTATCACCATTATTCTCAGCTTCCCAATTCGCAGAAGCGGTATAGTTCACCTTGAAGTTATAAGTAGAACCATCCGGCTCATGGCAAGCCACCTGAACATAATAGGTTCCATCGCCGTAATAAGCGGTACCAAGTCCGGCACCAAGAGTCAAAAAGCTAACGCTCATCTTGTCTCCGCTTAACTGCTCTTTCCACATTTCCTTCTGGTTCGAATCAAATAAAGTAACATAATAGAAGCTACCCTGCTCCACACGATTATCACGTGTAAAATCAATGCTCACGCTTCCAGGCTCTGTGATGGTGAACTTGTAAACGTCATTCTCACAGTGAGTCAATCCCTGACCATCCATAGTACCATGAATGTCCTCGTTCACATTGATTGCAGTCGCAGTCTCAAAAGTATCATTGTCTTCTGCCTCGTTGGCTGCCTGTGCAGTCAAATTCATTGCAAAAAACAAGCCGGCGGACAGGACAAATGATGACATCAGCACGCCAACTCTTCGTAATTTTTTTACGTTCATTGTTTTCCCTCCATTCATAAAAATGTTGTAATTCAAACGTATTCTCATTGTAACACCTCCCATTTTTTCTTGTCAAGCCGCATGGTTACTGGGTTCGCGGGATTTTAAAGCATAAAAAAGGCAGCCCCAAACGGGACTGCCTTCCAATTACATTTCAATTATAAATTAATAATACCAAGAGACTTCAAAAGTAAGAACAGAAGAAGCAATGGTGCCACATAACGA
The DNA here is from genome assembly GCA_024690265.1 of Lachnospiraceae bacterium. Taxonomy (GTDB): domain Bacteria; phylum Bacillota; class Clostridia; order Lachnospirales; family Lachnospiraceae; genus XBD2001. Next base: position 2,369 of record JAILCW010000139.1, read on the forward strand.
ATCATCACATGATACAATCTGCGACGTCCAAAACGCTCTCCAGTCTTGGTTGCCTCTTCTACAACCACCTTCGGTCCCACAACCCAACCAATCATGATACAGGTTCCGATGGCTACTACCGGCATCAGGATGTTGTTGGATACATAATCCATGATATCAAGAATCTGACCAACCACGTGGTTTGGCAACGTTACTTCGAAGTAGAACTTGTTATAACCCAAGCATACAACAACGGCAATGACCATTGCGATAGCGCCCTCAATCACTGTTGCACGGCGACGGGAAATCTTGAAGTAGTCCATGAAGCTGGATACTACTGCCTCTAGGATAGAGATGGAGCTGGTAAGTGCAGCAAACAGTACCATAACGAAGAATACGATTCCCACAATACGTCCAACCAATCCCATTTCGGTGAAGATCTTCGGCAATGCAATAAACATCAGGCCAGGACCACTGGTCATTCCTTCCGGTCCCATGAATACTACCACTGCAGGGATAATCATTACACCTGCAAGGAAAGCTACCATAGTATCGAAGAGCTCAATCTGATTCACAGAACTCATAAGGTTATCCTCGTCGCGAAGATAAGAACCATACGCTACCATAATGCCCATAGCTACACTAATACTGTAGAACAACTGTCCCATAGCATCCATAACTACAATCAGGATATCTCCGGCGCTCTTACCGGCTACACTTGGGATTAAGAATACCTTCAATCCATCCAAACCGGTTACATCGCCCTTACGAATAGTCAATGCAAAGATGGAGATACCAAGGATTAATAAGAAGAGAATTGGCATCAGGATCTTGGAGATGCGCTCGATTCCCTTATCAACACCACGATATACAATAAAGATGGTTGCTGCAGTAAAGAGAACTGCCATTACAATCGGTTCATACTGTGAGGTAATGAATCCGGTAAAGAATCCATCCTTTGCAGCGGCAGAACCATTGCCCGCAAGGAATACTGCTGCATACTTTAACACCCATCCACCGATGGCACAGTAATATGGCAGAATCATAAATGGAACCAAACATGCAAATGCACCAATCCAACGGAACTTCGGGTGAATCTTAGCATAGGCCGTCAGCGGACTCTGCTTGGTCTTGCGTCCGATGGCAACCTCCGTAACCAACATGGTAAATCCAAAGGTCAATGCCAGAACCAGATATATTAATAAGAATAAACCGCCACCATCCTTAGCGGCCAAATACGGGAATCTCCAAATATTTCCCAAACCAACAGCACTACCTGCTGCCGCAAGTACGAATCCAATGGATCCGGAAAAGGAATTACGCTTCTTTTCCATAATAATTACTACTCCCATCAATGAATAATGAAATGATTATAGTCGATGGGATAAATTATTTCAACCCTGTGGTGAAATAGTCTCATGTATCATTCTACACGCTTGAGGAAAACTATACACATGCAATAAAAAAGAGAGACTCTTTACAGAATCTCTCTAAAAATCACTATACAATTACCACTTCAAATCCATGCTCACGGAATCTCTCACCCAGACGTTGCATGAACACCTTGCTGGGTTGCTTATAAATCGCATACTCTTCGCGCACGCCATTGGGACGATAGGTGATGAGCTTGATACGGAAATCACTGAGCTTATGCAGCGGTTCTAAGAACTCGATTAATGCATCCGCATTCTTATCGCCATTATAGAGTCCCGGCACAATGACAGAACGAACTTCATAGAGCTTGCCACACTCGGCTAGGAACTTGGCATTGGCCAGCACCGTATCGTTGTCATGGTCCGTAATCTTGATGTGGTCTTCCCGGTTCATGGCCTTGATATCTAACATCACGCCATCGGTGACTGCCATCAGCTCCGGATACCGCTCGAATGGAATAGTTCCATTGCTATCAATCAGCGTAGTCAATCCCAGTGGCTTGGCCTGTTCAAAGATAGCCTGCACAAACTGTGGATGAAGCATACACTCACCACCGGATACGGTAATGCCGCGAATGAATGGAACCTGCTTCTTGACCCGTTCCATCACTTCCTCTACCGTCATCTCCGTGGCCTCCGGATTATGAGCTCCTCTGGTCTCCGGATTATGACAATACTTACAATTGATATTACATCCCTGCAGGAAGATGGCGGTTCGGTTCCCCGGGCCATCCACACAACTGAAGGGAATAATCTTAACAACGGTTGCTTTCATTATCTTACCTTACGTTCTAAGATATGTCCGTTCTTGGAAGCTCCAAGGCCAAGAGCAGTGGTATCATGGATTACTGCTACACCAGCATCCAACTTCTCTAACTCAGAACGCTTAATTAAGTATCCGGTGACACGGATCACATCATTATCGCTTGAGTAGAAGGATAAGTAACGCAAGTTGCGCTGGAAGCTACCCTTGATAATATCCATAACGAACTCCGGATTGGCATGTACTGTCAAATCTACCGGGAAAATATCGCCGGTTCCGGATGGGAAGTACTTATGGAAGTGAGACATCACTTCAAGCTGGTCAATAAGCTCGTCCGGCTCCTCACCAATCGGGATACGAACGCCAGGGGTGATGCCCTGGTCCTCAGCAATACCAACCTGTGCATGTAACAAGTAGTGTCCACCGGTTACTTCACAGTATGGAGCCGCGTGATTCTGATTGAAGGCATCGATGATATCCATAATCTCTACACCAAGCTGTGTAGCAATCTCATCATGACCGAATCGGCCGGTCTTGCCTTCCTTCTCTAACAGGATGTTCACTGCATCTGCAAGGCCAACCAAGCCATACATCGCGGTGAACTTCTCACGCTCAATGAATCCTTCCTTAATTAAGAAGGTATTGTCAAAATATCCGCTCTCTTCTACTTCGAACTTCACACGGGCATCCATGTAACGAGCCATGATGTCCATCACATATGGAAGCTGGTTCTCCTTG
>JAILCW010000102.1 GCA_024690265.1 Lachnospiraceae bacterium
ATCAATACCCCAGAGTCCATTACGGGACAGTACTTAAGCGGCAAGCGTCAGATCCTAGTTCCATCCGAACGTCGGAAGCCGACGGGATGGCTTAAAATTATTGGTGCCAAGGAGCATAACCTGAAGAATATTGATGTAGAAGTGCCACTGGGTGTCATGACTTGTATTACCGGTGTATCCGGTAGTGGTAAGAGTTCTCTTACCAACGAGATTCTCTACAAGGCATTGGCCAAGAAGTTGAATCGTGCCCACAAAATCCCAGGTGCTTACAAGAAGATTGAAGGCGTGGAGCAGTTGGATAAGGTGATTGATATTGATCAGTCGCCAATCGGACGTACCCCGCGTTCCAATCCGGCTACCTATACCGGTGTATTTGATATGATCCGAGACCTCTTTGCTAGCACCCAGGATGCCAAAGCCAAGGGTTATGCCAAGGGACGCTTTAGTTTCAATGTAAAGGGTGGCCGTTGTGAGGCGTGCTCCGGAGATGGTATTGTCAAAATCGAAATGCACTTCTTGCCGGATGTGTATGTACCTTGTGAAGTTTGCGGTGGAAAGCGCTACAATCGAGAGACTCTGGAGGTCAAGTACAAGGGTAAGTCAATTTACGATGTTTTGGATATGACGGTAGAGGAGGCTTTGCCATTTTTCAAAAACGTTCCATCCATTCAGCGAAAGATCCAGACCTTGTATGATGTGGGATTGGGCTACGTCAAATTGGGCCAGCCCTCTACCGAATTATCCGGTGGAGAAGCGCAGAGAATCAAGCTGGCTACGGAATTATCCCGTCGTAGTACCGGCAAGACTATCTACATTTTGGATGAGCCTACCACGGGTTTGCATTTTGAAGATGTGAATAAGCTGGTTGGCATCTTACGCCAGTTATCAGAAGGCGGCAATACAGTAGTTGTCATCGAACACAACCTGGATGTCATCAAGACCGCGGACTATATCATCGATTTGGGGCCGGAAGGTGGCGACCGGGGTGGCACGATTGTTGCTGTGGGAACACCGGAAGAAGTGGCCAAATGCAAGAAGTCATACACCGGACAGTACATAAAAAAGTATTTGAAAAACTAGGTTAAACGTATATAATAGGTACGTATAGTGCCATACTATCGGAAAGATATTGAGATTGTGAGGCTTTTTCTCACAACAGACCTATAGAAACTTTTAATAGTACTTGTTTGGAAAGGAGATCCGTAGACATGATGAATTCTTCGGATATCGGAATTGATTTAGGAACAGCCAGCATTCTGGTTTATTTACGCGGCAAGGGCGTTGTTTTGAAGGAGCCATCTGTTGTTGCATTTGATCGTGATACCAATAAGATTTGTGCCATTGGTGAAGAAGCTCGTTTGATGCTTGGTCGTACACCGGGCAACATTGTTGCAGTTCGTCCTCTTCGTCAGGGTGTTATTTCTGATTACACTGTTACAGAGAAGATGATTAAGTACTTCATCCAGAAGGCGCTTGGTAAGAAGAGCTATCGTAAGCCACGTATCAGTGTTTGTGTACCAAGTGGTGTTACTGAGGTAGAGAAGCGTGCAGTTGAGGATGCTGCTTATGCAGCAGGTGCACGTGAGGTGTTCATTATTGAGGAGCCAATCGCAGCAGCAATTGGTGCCGGTATTGATATCTCCAAGCCATGCGGTAACATGATTGTAGATATCGGTGGTGGTACTGCAGATATCGCAGTTATCTCTCTTGGCGGATCTGTTGTAAGTACTTCTATTAAGATTGCGGGCGATGACTTTGATGAGGCATTGGTTCGCTACATGCGTAAGAAGCATAACCTCTTAATCGGTGAACGTACCGCTGAGGATATGAAGATTAATATCGGAACCTGTTTCCCACTTCCTCAGCCAGAGACCATGAACGTTCGTGGCCGTAACCTGGTTACCGGTTTGCCGAAGACCATTGAGGTTTCTTCTGAGGAGACCGAAGAGGCACTTCGTGAGCCAACCTCTCAGATTGTTGAGGCTGTTCACAGTGTATTGGAGAAGACTCCGCCGGAATTGGCAGCAGACGTTGCTGATCGCGGTATCGTATTGACCGGTGGTGGTGCTTTGCTTCGTGGACTGGAAGAGTTGATGGAGGAACGCACCGGTATTAACACCATCACAGCAGAGGATGCAATGACTTGTGTTGCTATTGGAACAGGCAAGTACGTTGAGTTCATGGCTGGTGATCGTACCGGATTAGAGTAAGATATTTATAGGGCATCTAAGAGATTCTTGGATGCCTTATTTTTTACAAAAAAGGAGTTAAGTATTGGACAAAAGTATCCGATACCTACTCTGAAGAATCTCTTTATGCATTTTTAGAGAATTTTTTAGGAGGAGTTTCATGGTAAAAGGACTCTATACCGCTTTTACAGGAATGGTTCAAGAGCAGCGCCGATTGGATGTATTATCTAACAATCTGGCGAACTCTACCACCATCGGTTATAAGAAGGAAGGTGCAACATCTGTTGCTTTTGCAGATGAGTTAGCTATCCGCATCAAGGATACATCAGTAGCAGATCTTCCGGTTGGAATCGGTGATATCAATTTAGGCGTTAAGGTAGGAGAACTTTATACGGATTATTCTCAGGGAAGTATCCGTGTAACAGATGAGTCTTCTGACTTGGCCATTGCGGGCGATGGATTCTTTGCCATTGAATATACGGATAAGCAGGGCAATACTTCTGTGAAGTATACCCGTAACGGTGAATTTACCGTAGATAAGGACGGATACTTCCGAACCAGTGACGGAGATTATTTATTGAACCAGGCCGGCGCCATGAGTGGTGGTACCGGACAGGGAAGTTGGGTACGTGTAGACCCATTACAAGACTACACCATTGATTCACAAGGAATGATCTATCAGAACGGCGCTGTAGTTGGTCAGGTGGGTGTTGTAGACATCGAGGATTACAACTATCTGGCAAAATACGGCGAGAATCTTTACGATTTGGTAGACGGTGGCAATGTAATTGCAAGTGACGCTTCCGTGGAGCAAGGATGCTTAGAAGCCTCAAACGTTAATGTAGTAGACGAAATGGTTTCCATGATTACCATCCAGAGAGCTTACGAAGCGGGTCAGAAGATGATTCAAACCGAGGATAGCACTCTTGA
>JAILCW010000172.1 GCA_024690265.1 Lachnospiraceae bacterium
ATTCGGTAAGGACATTCAGGTCGCAAAACAGGCAGTTGCAGATGCTTCGGATATCAGGGAAGATTTAGTTGCCGAGATGAAAAAGAAATATTCAGGTGATTTCCAGGTTGATACCGGAGATTTTGCAGACGTACTTCTTGCTAAGTTTAACGGTCTGTCATAAGGAGATAGTAGTGTGGCCAGTTTAGTAGAAGATTTGTTGAACATCTTAGAGACCGAGAAGACCACCTACGATCAATTGTATGATTTGGCGGAATCAGAGCGTCAGTATATTATTGATCGTAAGCTGCAGGAACTCGAGACAACGGTTGCCAAGGAACAAGGATTAGGCTCGGAGCTTAAGAACCTAGAGAATCTGCGCCTTCGCGCACTTCGAAGCATGGCAATTGTATTAGGCAAAGATGGACAAGATTTAACTGTGTCACAGATTATCGATCTACTGGGCAACCAGCCTGAGGAGCAGAGTAAGCTTCGGAGTGCGAAGGATGCTCTGGTTCAGTCTGCAACACGTATGCAGATGATGAATCAGCAGAACCAGGTACTTCTAAGCCAGGCAATGGAGCTGGTGGACTTTGACTTGACATTATTTCGAAGCCTACATCAGGCGCCGGAGACTGCGAACTATAATCGCAGTGCTTATTCCACAGGGGATATTCTCCCGAGTGGTGGGTTTGACGCCAAGCAGTAGGTATATAGATCGGCCGATATCCGAAGTCATACATACTTTCAGGAGGTTCGTATGGCGAACGGTTTTGGTAGTTTATATGTTGGAGCTTCCGGGCTCCGCAATTCTCAAAATGCATTAAACGTTGTAGCGAACAACCTGTCTAACATAGATACCACTGGGTATGTACGTCAGCAGGTTGTTTTTCAGGACGTCGAATATAATAAGTTCGGAATTGCATCCATTAGTGATCAGTACACCGGCCTTGGTGTGAGCATCGCTGATGTTGTGCATGCCCGCGACGAATTTCTGGATCGCGCCTATCGTACCACGACGGGCCGTCATGCTTTTTATCAATCCAATTTTGACGCAATCTATGAAGTAGAAACCCAGTTGCAGGAAGGTACCGGCAATAGCTTTGCTACGGCTATCGATGACCTGTATGGGGCGTTTGCGGAATTTGCTAAGAACCCGTCAGACTCTGTTAGCCAGAATCTGATTGCGCAGAAGGCAAGTTTGTTTTTGTCCCGTTCTCAGGCAGTATATGAGGGATTTACTGATTATCAGGACAATATCAATGTCAAGGTAACCAATGATATAAATCGTATCAATGAGATTGGTAAGCAGATTCATGAGTTGAATATTGGTATCCAGCGAATTGAGGCAGGTGGCGTTGAGACTGCTATGGATTTGCGAGATACTCGTGATAAATTGGTTGATGAGTTGTCTACATTGGCGAATATCAGCTACAAGGAAATTCACGATGGTATTCTCAAGGTTAAGATTGAGGGCGTGGATTTTGTAACAGAGGTATCTGATTTCCCGATTGGTTTGTACACTGACAAGGCCACAGGATTTGTTACCCCATATTGGCCACTGTTATCTAGCACCAACGAGGGTGAATATTATCGTGTATTTAATCTGGATCATGTAGATGCTGAGCATAATAACGATATTGGTGAAATCAAGGCATTGCTGTTGAGCCGCGGTGATAAGCGTGCGAACTATATGGACATTGCTAATATCAATAGCTTGCAATATGAACGTGGTATCGGGAACTCTGTCATGATGAATCAGCAGGCAGAGATGGATACCATGATACATTACATGGTTACGGTAATTAACAATATGTTTTCTCCATTGGAGGAGTTTGGTAAGGTCTACGATGACGGCAGTGGAAGCATTACCTATCCGATTACTGTTGCAGGCACGGATGGTACGCCAATTACCATTACCAGCGATACCAAGGTGTTGGATGTTAATAACTGTTGCGTTGGTAGTGATGGTAAATTGCCGCCAACGGAATTGTTTAGTCGTGTAGGATGTGATCGCTATATTGCAGTGACGATGAACATCAATGGTGAAGACAAGACGGTATACCTTTACAATGAAGAGGATTACACCGATGAGTCCAAGTGCTATACATTAAACAGCCTGGTTGTGAATAAGAATGTTGTGGAGAACCCGAATATTCTTCCGTATCGTTATCAGAATGGAACTATCGGATATGACATGGCTCAGGCAATGTACGAAGCGTGGGATGCTGAGGATTATATTCTGAATCCATCCGATAACACCCCATGTAGCTTTGCGGATTTCTACACCAAGTGGGTGGGAGAAATCTCAACGGAAGGCTCCATTTACAAGAATACCAGTGAGAGTCTTAGCATGACCAAGGAGCAGACGAACAATGCGCGTTCCGAAGTTTTGAGTGCATCATCCGACGAGGAATTGACCAACATGATCAAATTCCAGAATGCATATAATGCATCCAGCCGATACATGAATGTGGTCAGCGAGATGATTGATTACTTGTTACAGTCATTATAAGAGTTTTATGCCCACCGATTCGTTACGGTGGGCATGTTTTTTGCATAAACGAGTTAAGAAAATGGAGAAATCTCCGATATATGACATATAAGGATAGTAGTTGGAAATGGATTTCCGGTGAAACTTGAAGAATGATTAGGAATAGGAGTGCGTTATGTCTTCACAGTTCTATGGCCTTAACGTGGCATACACTGGATTAAATGCCTACATGGCGTCCATTAATACAACTGCAAATAATATCTCAAATGTCCAGACCAAGGGCTATAGCAAGCAGGTCGTTGAGCTGGAGTCTGAATGTGCAACCCGTGCGTTTGACCGTTATGGTAACGTGGGTGCCGGCGTTTCTGCCAAGCAAGTCAGCCAGTTAAGAGATTTATATTATGACACCAAGTACTGGAATAACCAGTCTTATTTGGGTTACTACAGTACCAAGGAATATTACATGCTGCAGATTGAGAATTATTACACGGATGATGCAACAACTCCGGGATTCTCCTCTGTATTTGCTTCCATGTTCAATTCTTTGGATGCAGTGAAGTCCAACGCAGGTTCGACTTCCGTGCGTAACCAGTTTGTAAGTGACGCCAGCAAGTTGTGCTCCTATTTTAATAACAACGCAGTTCGCTTGGAGTTATTACAGTCTACCGTCAATGACGAAGTTAAGACCACCGTTGATAACATCAATTCCATCGCTCAGAAGGTAGCGCTTTTGAACAAGCAGATTAATACCATCGAGCAGAATGGTGGACAGGCTAACGAGCTTCGCGATCATCGTGCTCTGTTGGTAGATGAGTTATCTCAGATTATTTCCATCGAAGCTAAGGAAACTCCGGTAACCAATTCCAATTATCCGGACATGTTCACGGGAGCTACTACATATACCATCAAGGTCAATGGTCAGACATTGGTTGATACCTACGAATACAACACCTTAAAATGCGTGACACGAAACAACAAGTATAACCAGAGCGACGTTGATGGTTTATACGATGTTGTGTGGTCAGATACCGATGCCAAGTTTGATGTATGGGGCAAGAACCAGCGAGGAAGCTTGCGTGGCCTTTTTGAAATCCGTGATGGTAACGATTTGCAGAATGTTCATGGACATGTACAGGATGTAACATCCAACACGATTACCATTACAAACCCGAACATTACCAAGATTACAGACATGAACCTTCCGTCTACCGGAACGGTCATGGTAAATAACACCTATTATAACTACAGTTCCTTTGAGGTTGAGATGGATGAGAACGAGAATATCGTTTCTTATACCTTCAAGTTTGATGTGGGATTCCAGGATAGCATGAAAAACAAGCTGATGGGACAGGATTTGTACGTTGGCTCTTCTGTTGATTATAAAGGTATTCCATATTACATGAACCAGATGAATATGTTCCTTCGTAGCTTTGCGCGAGTTACTAATGACTTGCACAAGACCGGTATCGATATGAACGGAGATGATGGAGCAGCATTCTTCGTATCCGATGATATCTACAAGAATCGTGAAGGCGATTTTGATGAGTATTATCTGGAAGGAACGACCCAGAGTGATTTAGCAAAGATTCCAACAGGAACCACCAAGATTACTTTTACCGATGGTTCCGATACCTATTATCGCCTGACAGCTTCTAACGTGAAGGTGGCAAGCGCCATTCAGGCTCATCCGGAGAAGTTAGCAACCACCAAGAAGCGCTACGACGCAGATGGCAATGTCATCAATGATGGTGTGGATTCTGCAACATTGGTTAAGGATTGGCTGAAGCTGGAGAAGGATGTAAAGGTATTCCGTGATGGTGGAGCCAATACGTTCCTTCAGTGTATTTACGCAGACGTAACGGTAGATACTCAGGAATGTACCACCTTTACCAATAACTTTACCAACATTCAGAAGACCATTCAGAATCAGCGTGAATCGGTATCCGGCGTTGATGAAGATGATGAGGCATTAGATTTGGTCAAATTCCAAAATGCATATAACCTTTCTTCTAAGGTCATCTCTGTATTATCGGAAATGTATGATCAGTTAATTCTTAGAACCGGTGTATAACAAGCGGCATTTAGTATAGGAGGCAGCTTATGAGAATTACCAATAACATGATTATGAATAATAGTTCCAGCAACATCAACGGAACCAAGACCTTGGTGAATGCGCGCAATACTCAGATGACGACTCAGAAGAAGATTGATCGTCCATCAGAGGATCCGGTAATTGCAGTTCGTTCTCTGCGTTTGCAGACTAGCTTGTCCAAGGTTAACCAGTATTATGAGAAGAACATTCCGGACGCTGAGTCTTGGATGGACGTTACAGAAACTGCACTTTTGAACATTCGCGACGTTATGACAGATTTCCGCACCCTGTGCGTTAACGCAAGCACCGGAACATTGACACAGGATGATCGTAATACCATTACAACACAGTTAGAGGCATTGCAGCAGGCAGTATTTTCTGAAGGCAATGCAGATTATGCAGGACGTACCGTATTTACCGGCTTCCGTACCGACAAGAATCTGACCTTTACAGAGGCTGAGAATAGCACCAAGTATACCATTGAACAGCGCTTGAGTGCAGATAACATGGTCTTGACTCGTTACTATAACAATGAGGTGACTGTTCCTACCAATCTGACGGAAGTAAATGACCTGATGGTGGAGTTTAACGGAGCTACAACCGGAACCAAGGATCCGGCTCAGTATACCATCCAGCAGTCCAACTTCTATCGTTTGCGTTTGGGCTATGATCAGATTGACGGATTGGTAGATGCTGATGGTAATGCAACCAAGATTAAATACACCATGAATGGTACCACAACCGAAATCACACCTACGGTATACGAGAGCGAAGAGGCGTGGGCGGCTGCGATGACCGATGCGGAAGGCAAAAAGAGTGTTCCGGCAGATGGTATTGTAGTGATTAAGAGCACCGGAGATTTGATTTTTGGTGACACCCTTCAGGCGTCCCTTCAGTCCGGACATGCAGATATTACCGTGAATTATACCAAGACCGGATTCAACGAAGGTGACCTGAGACCGGAATATTACTATGATTGCCAGAATATCACAGACCCGGCCAATGTTATTACCTATGACAAGGTAACAGACAATGGCGATTACCTAACCTATGATATCAATTATACCGTTGCACAGAATCAGACCATCAATGTAAATATGGAAGCTTGTGAAGTATTCGATGGTAGTATTCAGCAGGATATGATAGAATTAAGAGAGGCAGTCAATAATTCCATTGAGGCCCATGATAAAGTTGATAAGATCAAGTCTATGATGGCAGAGGAGACCTATTCTTCTGATGAGTGCCAGGCCAAGCTTACGAAGTGGTTGGATATGGCTAAGAAGGAGATGGATTATTACGACAACAATCTGTCCAAGATGTGTAGTGAGAATTTGGGACGTATCGATTCTTACCTTGCAGATGTTAGTCTTGCAGTTACCAGACTTGGATGTACCATGGATCAGTTGGAACTTTATGAGAAGCGCATGAACGACCAGCAGCAGACGGTACAGTCGTTACAGTCTACCAACGACGACTTGGAGTTATCTGAGATTATCATTCAGTATACGGCATCCTACAATGCGTACCAGGCATCTCTTACCGCAGCGGGCAAGCTCAGTGGACAGACATTATTGAATTACATTTAGAAATGGGAGAAGGAGAACAGACATGAAAGTAAATACTAGATTGTTTGGGGAGATCGACATTGCGGATGACAAGATTGTCACTCTCGAGAAGGGTATTATCGGCTTCCCGGATTTGCAGAAGTTTACGTTGATTTTTGACTTGGATAAGGGTGACAAGGCTATGATTAAGTGGTTCCAGTCCTTAGATGAGCCACAGTTCGCATTACCGGTAATCGATCCATCCGTGATTTTGCCGGACTATGCTCCAAGCATTAACGATGAACTCCTTGAGCCGCTTGGCGAGTTAACCGACGACAATTTATTGATTCTCGTAACCATCAAGGTTCCTGATGATATCAAGAATATGACAGTGAATCTTCGTGCACCGCTGATTATCAACGCGGATACTCTAAAGGGTGGACAGTTGATTACAGAGGATGACAACGATGTTCGCTTCCCGATTTATGATTTGCTTCAGAAGAGCAAAGAGGGAGGTGAATAAGGATGTTAGCACTTACTAGAAAAAAGGGCGAGTCCCTTATGATTGATAATAATATCGAGATTACAATTTTAGACATCCGTGGCGACCAGGTGAAGATTGGTATCGCTGCACCGAAGGAAGTTCCGGTATACCGCAAGGAAGTATTCCTCCAGATTCAGCAGGAGAATACTCAGGTTATGAACGCTGCCGGATTGGAAGACCTGAAAAATTTGTTCTAAACTTTTATTAATTTCTACCGATATAGTACATAGAAGTAAATATTTATGTCCCCCAGGAGTCTTTCTGGGGGCATAATTGTCAAGAGAGTTGCGCACATGGAGGTGTAAGCAATGGAAGTAAAAGCAAGTAGCGCTGTGAACTACGCAGGACAGGGAAGTTATGTTTCTCAGCCGGACACACCTATTAAGTCTATAACGGAGACTCCGGATATATCGAAAGAGATCGTAACTCCTAAGTCTAATGACGTAACCAGCAAAGAAAACGACACAGAGAATACATCCAAAGAGGCATCTCAGGAACAGATTCAAAAAGCTGTATCTGAGATTAATCGTGCTGCGTCCGGAACGGTTGCACAGTTTGGTATTCATGACAAGACCAATCGTGTTACTATCAAGATTGTGGACAAAGAGACCCAGAAGGTAATCAAGGAATTACCACCTGAGAAAACCTTGGATCTCATTGCAAAGGCATGGGAGATGGCAGGTATTCTTGTTGACGAGAAGCGATAAGGAGGAACGGCTATGGCAATTCGAGTATCAGGATTAAATTCCGGTCTGGATACAGAGTCTATCGTATCAGCTCTGGTATCATCTTATTCCGTGAAAAAAGATAAAGTTATTAAAGCACAGACCAAACTGTCCTGGAAGCAGGATGCTTGGAAAGATGCCAATGCGAAGATTTATAGTCTTTACACCAGCTTGGATAACTTCCGCTATGAGAAGTCCTACAATCTGAAGAAGGCGACTATTTCTGATGCAACCAAGGCGACCATTTCTGCCAGCAACGATGCATTTACCGGTTCTCAGACGCTGAATATTATTGATGTGGCACAGACCGCATTCATGACCGGTGGCAAGATTGCTGCAGGCACCGAGAAGGCAACATCCTCCTCTAAGCTATCTGAGCTTGGATATACCGGTGGAGATACAACCCTTACTCTTACGGTAGGTACCGGCGAGGATGCCAAGACAGAGACAATTGATATTACTGCAGATATGACATTATCTGATTTGGTGACCCAGCTGAATGAAAAGGGTGTTAAGGCCAACTTTGATTCCACGCAGCAGAGAATATATATCAATGCCAAGGAGAGTGGTGCAGCAGGCCACTTTAGCATTACCTCTGATGAGAGTACCAATACGCTGTTATCAGCGCTGGGATTGGATGCTGCTTCTTCCAAGATGATTGAAGGCAAAAATGCTGAAATCGAATTGAATGGCGTAACTTATACCAGCAATACCGGCAGCTTTTCTATCAATGGTCTGAACATCCAGGCCAATGCCAAGACAGAGTCTGCCGTTACCATTAACGTACAGAACGATACCCAGGGGCTGTACGACAAGATTAAGGACTTTTTCTCTACATACAATTCTGTAATCAACGAGTTACAGAGTCTGTACAATGCTGAGTCCTCCAAGGGCTATGAGCCACTGACTGAGGATGAGAAGGACGCAATGTCCGACAGCCAGGTTGAGAAGTGGGAGAAGAAGATTAAGGATTCTCTCCTTCGTAGAGATAATACCCTTGGGACCATCATCAACACCATGAATATGGCAATGTCCAAGACTTTTGAGATTGATGGTGAGAAGGTTGGATTGGGTAACTTTGGTATTCAGACCCTTGGATTCTTGAATGCCAAGGAGAACCAGCAGTATGCATATCATATTGCCGGTGATGCAGATGATGAAGATTCTGCTTCCAAGACCGACAAATTAATGAAAGCATTGAACGAGGATCCTGACAAGGTTGCCAAGTTCTTTTCACAGTTGACTCAGGACCTGTATACCGAGTTGGATGCCAAAATGAAGTCTACTTCTATGAGTAGTGCTTACAAGGTATATAATGACAAGGAAATGGCTTCAGAGTATAGTGACTATACCAAGCAGATTAAGAAGTGGGAAGACAAGCTTCATGATATGGAGGATCGCTACTTCAAACAGTTCTCCGCAATGGAGAAAGCATTGGCGCAGCTCAATAGTAAGAGTAGTGCGCTAACGGGCATGATTGGCCAGTAGGAAAGGAGTATCGCATATGATTTCACCTAAAAACGCGTATGCACAATATAATAATAGCAAGATTATGACCGCGTCTCCGGCAGAATTGACGTTGATGCTCTACGAAGGAGCCATTAAGTTCGTTAATATTGCAATTGTTGGTATTGAGAATGATGACAACAAGAAGAAGTGTGAGAATATCGTAAAGGCAGACCGTATTATCGAGGAGTTCCAGTTAACCCTGAATGAGAAATACGAAGTATCCAAGGACTTTAACAAGGTGTATACTTACATTAGGCAGAGATTGTTAGAGGCCAATATCTCCAGTGATAAGGAGATTTTGGAGGAAGTATTGAAGCACCTTCGTACCATGCGTGACACCTGGAAACAGGTTATGGAGCAGACTGCAGGCAGTAACGGAGGCGGCGCTAAGGTAAGTTAGTCACAGGGGGTACTATGACTGAGAATTACGTTCAGATTTTACGCGAGAGCTTGGAGAAGAAGGTTGAGATTCTTGAGCATATTCAGGCAGAAAACCGCAAGCAGAAGCAAGTCCTTGAGGACAACAACTCCGATGTGGATGAGTTCGAGGAGACCTTGGATTACAAGGATTCTTTGGTACAGCAGTTGCTGAAGTTAGATGATGGATTCGAGGCATTGTTTGCTCGTGTTGGTGACGAGTTAGAAGCCAACAAGGAGCAGTACAAGGATGAGATTCATCGTATGCAGGAATTGATTCGTGAGATTACGGATTTGAGTACTGCAGTGCAGGCTCAGGAACGGGATAATGAGAAGCTGGCCAAGGCGAGATTCTCCTACGTTCGTAAGCAGGTGCAGAAGGTTCGCAAGAGCCAGCAAGCGGTGAACAATTATTATCAGAGTATGCGTGGTGATGGTGTATATCAGCCGCAGTTCATGGATAAGAGTAAATAACATAACACACAACATAATAAAAGCCAGGTGCTTCGATTGAAGTATCTGGCTTTTATAATGCTTGATTCACTAATAAACCGGAGTATATGCTAGTGGCATATGGTGCGGTAAAGGTCTTGGTCGGATGCTTGTATTCGACGGTAACCTTGTCTACATAATTCATCGGGTTCACCGATGTCTTCTGGGCTTCACGCTCTAGTGCATCTTTGAACTTGTTAAGAATTCCAAAGGCCTTCTTGGCGTCTTCGCTGGTTACAGCGTCTGCAATCACCTCGCGATCGAGGAACATGCTTCCGTCACCCATTAATCCGATACCAACTTGTGACAACTCATCTCCGAAGGAGCGGGCTAAGCCGTGAAGCTCGTTCAGCAACTGGTTGTGGCCGTTATCGTTCTGGTACTTCTGTCCTACAGCAACAAATCCATTAAAGGAAGTAACCAACTCCTCTACAGAATCGGCAATGGCCTCGGTGTTGGCCTTGAAACCGATGTGGGCCGGTTCGCCATCCGGTGTAGTACCGTGGATGGAAACTTCAAAGGCTTTGTTGATGGTAAAGGTATTCGCCAAGGAGGAATGCTCTGCATCGTTCAGAGTAAAAATGGAACTCTGGGCAGGTTCGGTAACCTCATTGATTCCCAGGATGTTCATCTCTTTCCAGTTGGAACCGGAAGTGATGCGGAATAGGAATTCCTCGTCTTCAGCGAGACCGGTGTGCTTGGAAACAATCTGAAGCGCGCTGGTTCGGTTATCATTGTTCAGAAGTACACGGCTGCTCAGTGCCAGGTTCGAAGAATTAATCAGGCGGCTGATACGCTGCTGTACATCATAATTGTTATCACCGTACATAACATTGTACTGGAACTCGAAGGACTTGCCGCCGATGTCCAAGTCGAAACTATAAGTGCCTTCTTCGAAGTCATGTCCCGTTGCCGGTAAGAAGTTACCGGTGTTCACCTGAGGTGTGGCAAGACGCTTAACGCCCAAGTCAAAGGTAGGATTCTCGGTGGAATCCTTGTCGCCAACATACTCAACCCCAACTGCATCCGGGTTGGAGGATACCGCAACCTTCTTGTAGAAGATGGACTCAATATCGTCACCTTCGGTGGAAAGAGCGGATACCACATTCTGCATGTGACGCGCATTCTCTTTCAAATCAATAGCAAACCTAGTCATGGACTCAGGATCCACTTTGAGCTTATAAAGTGGAGACTCACGATTGGCCTTCAAAATACGGCCGTAAACGTCGCGTAATTCACTTTTCTTGTGGGAATCGAAACGATTCGGACGATTCGGCGCTGAATCACCGGCGTAGGTGTTCAGGTAGTAATCGTACACACTGGCATTATTAATTACAGCCATAAAGACCAACCCTCCTTTCTTCCATGAATCCGGGCAGATAAATCCATTTATTCATAATTATGATACCATGGATTGCAGTAAATGTCATTCACAAAATGTGGGACAAAATAGACAAAGAATAACCAATAGAGTGATAACATGTGTCTAAATGAAGAAACAGATATCTGCTTGGTGTATAATAAGAAACAGGAGTAAAAGAAAAATATGAAGAAAATTTTATTGTATCGCTGGAGAGCGTATAACTATTTAGATATCAAAAAAACATTTGAAAAGATGGGGTACGAGATAACGGAAGTCTGGCAGCATCTGGTGAACTACGATGTGGATGAAGAGTTCGCAGAAAAGTTGCGTGGAATGCTGCGAGATACGGCCTACGAGTTTGTTTTTACGGTGAATTACTTTGCCCTGATCAGCGATGTGTGTCAGGAGGAGGGAATTCGCTATGTCTTGTGGACCTGCGACAATCCGCTGATTAGTATGTACCACGAGTCGGTATTTAATGACTGCAATCGAATCTTCACCTTCGAAGAGACCAATTATCGGGAATTCAAGGCCATGGGAGTGGAGCATATCTGGTATCTGCCACTGGCGGTGGATACAGACCGCATCGATGCAATGGTGGCGGCCTGTGAACAACCGGGGCTATGGTCCAATGATATCGCCTTTGTGGGAAGTCTTTACGAGCGAAATTCCTATGATAAGATGGAAGGGGCGCTGACGGATTATTTAAGAGGCTACTTTGATGGCATTATGGAGGTGCAGTGCGATCTCTTTGGAAGTAATATATTAGAACAATCCCTGACTCCGGAAATCTTGGAACAATTATCAGAGCATTATGAATTGGAAAAGTCCTCAGAGAAGTCCTTCTCGGATTTGGGACTAATCTTTTCCACCACGACCCTTGGATTCAAGGTGGCGCAGATGCAACGGATTCGCGCTTTACGGGAACTGTCAAAGCGTTATGCGGTGAGCTTGTATTCCAATAGTGACACTTCCATGTTGCCATTGGTGCAGTATCGCGGTGGCGTAGAATACTGGACAGAGATGCCACAGGTATTTCATAACAGTAAGATTAATTTGAACTTTACCATTCCTAATATTAAGAGCGGTATTCCCCTTCGTATGTGGGATGTGTTGGGAGCCGGCGGATTCCTTCTTAGTAATTTCCAGGCGGAAACTCCGAGATTCTTTAAGGATGGAGAAGATATGGTTTCTTATTATAGTCTGGAAGATTTGGTGGACAAGGCAGGCTTCTATCTGGAACATGAGGCGGAGCGAGAACGAATTGCGCGGAGTGGACATGATAAGGTGGCGAAGCTTCATAATTATGATGTACGGATGAGAGAGATGATGGAGGTGCTGTCAAGAAATTAATTGCTTGACATAAGTTATAAAATATTTTTGCGAAAGGGGTTAAGTTTTCAGAAAAGCGGTACGATATACTAATCGAAAGAGCGACAAGAATGGGT
Organism: Lachnospiraceae bacterium; assembly: GCA_024690265.1. Taxonomy (GTDB): domain Bacteria; phylum Bacillota; class Clostridia; order Lachnospirales; family Lachnospiraceae; genus XBD2001. The sequence continues at coordinate 12,608 of JAILCW010000172.1, forward strand.
GAAATGGATCCGCACCCGGACTTTTGCTTATAAAAATTTCATAGTTAAACTATCAAGGATGTCCACCGTCTAATGGGGGCATCTCTCTCCAAAAGGATTTGGAGAAGAATTTATCATGGAGGTATAAAATTATGGTAGTACAACACAACATGCAGGCAATGAATTCTAATCGTATGCTTGGCGTAACTTCTGGTCTTCAGGCGAAGTCCACTGAGAAGTTATCTTCCGGTTACAAGATTAACCGTGCAGCAGATGATGCAGCAGGATTATCCATCAGTGAGAAGATGCGTAAGCAGATTAACGGTTTGGATCGTGCTTCTACAAACGCCCAGGACGGCGTTTCCGCAGTACAGACAGCTGAAGGTGCACTTACTGAAGTGCATTCCATGTTACAGCGTATGAACGAACTTGCAGTTCAGGCAGCTAACGGAACCAACAGC
>JAILCW010000071.1 GCA_024690265.1 Lachnospiraceae bacterium
GGTTGCACAAAGGTTTTTGAACTCATCACTACCAACAAATCCTGCAAAAATTGCATTCATGGACATGCCGTTATCAAGGCGTACCAGCCAGTGGTTGTAGCCTTCCTCTTCTGCGTCACGTCCCAGCATCGCACGATAGCAATCGTTGACAATCTCGCCGTTGCTCTTGCCCATGTTGGCATATTCGTTGGAACCAAGGATACCCTGAACGATATTCACTGCCTGAGCATCTCCATTGATCAAGCGATTGGTCCAGTCCGTCAATCCATCCGGATCCGGATTACGATTCAATGCGACACGATATAGGCGGCTAACGAAGGCACGTACCTGTGCTCTCGCAGAACTATCGCAGTGCGCGGTAATATCGTAAGTCTTGCCTTGAATTCTTCTAGACTCATCGCCACCGACACACACATAGTATGTTCCAGGTTCCAAATCCAGATCCGTAATGGTATCCAGTCGAGTCTGTCCACCCTCAAAAGTGGTTTCATATATCTTCTTCTCATTGGAATCCCAAATAGTTACCACCCACTTGGACTTTTCCTTTGATTCATGGTTGATATCCAATGTAATAGTACTCGGTGTCTCAACGTCAAAACGATAATAATCCTTATCATAATTTGTATTAAGAATCCATGCGTACATAGTTTTATCAAAAGGTAAACTCTCAGCCTTAGCCGGCTTATCGTTAATCTCCTGTTCATAGTTGTCGCACGGCGTAAAATCTACCTTGAATGTAACCTTGCACGCAGGACCCTGATATCCAGAAATAAAGAAATAGTAAGTATCCGGAGTAACTCCTACTTTAGGAGAAACCATAGCCGTTGTATCCTCTGGTTTCGAATTAGCACAGTAGAAATACTCATTGAGATTATTATTCAGAATGCTAATCCTTTGAGAATAAATATTGCCGGTGCTTTCCCCAGCTTCATGCTGATAATGCACCGTAAGATATCCAGGCTCTGTGGTCTGGAATTTGAAATACTGTGAATGAGAATAATCCGACAGCGTCTGAACCTCTTCACCTAAGGCAATCGGTGTTGCTGTTTCTTTCGTTGTATTCTGAGGAACGTTCTCCTCTGCCCTTGCAGTCAAGCCGTTAGAAAAGAACACCCCGGCAGCCAGCGCCAGTGAAGCGATTCCCAGTCGCAACCATTTCATTTTCCCTTTGTAGTCTCTAGTTTTCATATTTATACACCTCCAAGAATCGATTTTACACTTGTTCAGAGTTGTGTCAATAAACAATAAGTTGAAAAGGGCGTAGTCTCTCGCCGTGGATATGCCTTTTCATTACCACTTATTCTTCTGCAACTCCCCTCGCAGGTACAAGTTCCCATTCCCTCCGGTCTTCACTGGTTGAATCTGCTCATTCTTCACGAGGTAATTCAGATTCTGCCTGGTGCAAGCCAAATAATCACAGGCCTCCGTGGTGTCCAACACATTCCGCTCAATTAGGAAGCACAAGTCCTCCGCTGAAAAGGGAACCTCATCGCCCAACTCGTATAGCAACTCCGCCTGAATATCAATAGAATTATTAAAGGTGATAAAGTGCCCTCCGGCACCAACCTCCACAGAACGGAACACATGCTCATGGCCGGTGACCTTCTCAACATCTCGGATGATAGAAGAATCATACTGCTGCAAATCGATTCGACGCGTCGTTCCATCCATAAACATACATAGTAGACATCGGCCACTAAGGGCCACCACATCCCTCACATGGTGACTGGCACGATCCACCACGTACGCTGGAAGCTCGTCTAACTTGCGAATCATGCATTCATCCTGACAGCAAATACCACGAGATAACTCCAACAACTTCATCTCGTCATATTCCTTGAGATGATGATTCGTAAGAATCGCGCCGATATTCTGTCGTCCACTTGGTATGACGCGCTCCTTTACCCAATCAAAAGATGCCTCACGACAGATTGAATAAATTCTCCGCTTTACAAATGGAGTTAACAATAACGGAGCTGTCCACTCGTCCAAATCCTCCATCAATTCTATGATGAAGGTCTTACTCTTCTCATAATACAATAGTGTACCCAGGCTTCGCTCTAAGTATCGATCATAGATATCATAGGCTTTCATAAATTTGATACCTCTTATAAATCATGTCCCACATCTTATCAAAAAAATAATCCGGAATAATACCATCCAGGTCAGCGAACAATTCCTCTCGACTCTGTTCCGTCAGCTTTCCTTTAAATGCGCTCTTTTTCTTCTTGATATAAGACAAGTTCTCATAACAAGAACCACCGCCAATGAAATTCTGGCAACGCTTATCCTCCAGAATATTGTACTTCTTAACGTCCGATTCCTTCGTGCATGTAAAAATCAAAGATAACCCATGGTCAAAAAGCGGCGCTAATCTCACGGAGTGAGCACGCATGTTGCGCAACACTTCTACATTCGCCCCATGCCTATCTCTATTCAGAATCAAATAATCCACTGCAAGCATCTGATCCACGTAGTTCTGCCAACCATGTCTCACACAAAAATCGTAACGTGATTCTCCATCCAATGCATCCCAACGATAAAAATCATCCAATGCAACCTTATTCTCCCCTCGTTCCTTGAAGTCCCAAGACGCACAAACCCAGGTCTCATACACTCGTCCTTCAACCTCAATATCTGCATGAATCAGCTCATAGTGTAAGTGCTCCACCTGCAAAATAGTAAGCAGTCGATCCACTACAATCTCGTTGATGCACTCATGCCCCACGACACCCTTCTCCAAATCGAAGTTGGAAAGCTTATAATAAATCTTCTTCCCATCACGCACTTCTTCCGACTTCAAGAAAGTGCCTGCAGTCCCGCTGGAATTGCGGACATTAGACCACTTTAAATAAGTCAAATCCTGTTTTTCTCGAATAACTCTCGTCTCCATAGCAAACCTCATTCATTTGACGCTCGTCAAATATCTAATCATATTTTACAATGGTATTTGACGCTCGTCAAATGTGCCGTGTCCAAAATGGTATTATGCTGTTTTACAGAATTTGGGTATCAAAAGAAAAAAGAGGTATCGCTACTGTATTTTCTGTAACGATACCTCTTATAGTTAATGAAATCTTAGTCCGCTATAAACAGCACACCCAGCGTCCCAGGTCCACAATGGGAGGAAACTACGGCGCCTGCATAGGTCTCATGGACTTCCTTAAAGTGATGCGTGTTCTCAAGATATCTGCGAACTCTGGCAACAACAGCCGGGTCACAATGGGAATGTGTGATAAAAACACGGTCTGAGCGTGCGGTGCGCACGCCAAGCTCCATATCCATGACATAGTCCATAACAAACTTGGCTTCTTTGCCACGATACTTCTGCTCCGGATGCATCGCGCCATCCTTTACCGCAATACGCGGATGGATATTCAGGGCCGAACCGAGCATAGCAGCAAGGCCGGAACAACGGCCACCACGATGAAGATACTCTAAGGTATCAATAACGAAGCTGGCACGAACCTGGCCGCGAATCGCCTCTACAGCCTCAACAATCTCTGCTGCTGACTTGCCCTTTTCAACAAGTTCTGCTGCATACAATACCTGTAATCCAATACCGGTAGACAGATTCTGAGAATCAATGACGTGCACCCGATTCTCCATCTCTAAGTCCTCTGCTGCCAAACGACAATTGTTGTAGCAAGCAGACATGGAAGAAGAAATGGTAAAAATGATGTACTCATCCCTACTCTTGGGATCCAAAAACGCCTCGATGTCCCCCACACTAGGCGCAGCTGTCTTGGGTGTCTGTCCATGTTCATCGGACCAGGCAAATAACTGCTCCGGCTGGATGTCCACACCATCCCTGTATTCCTTATCTCCAAGATGCACATACAGCGGAATAATCTGAATATGATACCGCTCCAACAGCTCCGGAGACAAGTCGCATGTACTATCAGAAAGAATTCGTATCATATAAGCCCCCTATTACAAAAAGCTTCTTATATCATAGACTCAAGAACCGCCTTAGCTTCTGCAAGAGCATCCGTAATACCTGCCGGATTCTTGCCGCCGGCCTGAGCCATGTTTGGACGGCCGCCGCCGCCACCGCCAACCTTCGGTGCAATTGCCTTAATCAGATTGCCTGCATGAGCACCTGCTGCCATTGCGCCATCGGTTACCATAACCATGAGGGAAACCTTGCCATCAGCTTCGGATGCAAGAACAATCACGCCCTTGTCACCAACGGAAGCCTTGAGGTCATCACCCAAGTCACGAAGTCCGTTCATATCAACACCGGAAAGCGCCTTGGTAATGAGGTTCACACCCTTCACATCAACCATATCAGAAGTAGCATCGCCAAGGGCCTCACGAGCAGCCTTAGCCTTCAAGGACTCAAGCTCAGCAGAGAGTGCCTTCATCTCCTTCTGCATGGATTCAATCTTCTCAGCAAGGGACTTTGGAGAGGTCTTAGCAACGGATGCTGCACGATTCAACTCTGCCTCAATCTCCTTGTAATAAGCAATTACATTCGCACCGGTAATGGCCTCGATACGACGAGTACCACCTGCAACACCGGACTCGGAAACAATCTTGAAGGTTCCGATATCAGCCGTATTGGCTACATGCGTACCACCGCAAAGTTCCTTGGAGAAATCTCCCATGGAAACTACACGAACCTCTTCGCCATACTTCTCACCGAAGAGTGCCATAGCACCGGACTTACGAGCTTCATCAATGCTCATAACAGCAGTCTCAACCGGGATTGCCTTAGCAATCTGCTCATTGACCATAGCCTCTACACGCTGAATCTCCTCTGTGGTCATAGCCTTGTCATGAGAGAAGTCGAAACGTGTACGGTTCGCATCCTGATAAGAACCAGCCTGCTCTACGTGAGCACCAAGTACTTCACGAAGTGCCTTCTGAAGCAAGTGGGTTGCGGAATGGTTCTTGCAGGTAGCTGCACGAAGTGCTGCGTCAACCTCGAAGGAAGCGCTCTTGCCCTTCTGAAGCATACCGCTTCGAACATAACCAACATGTGCAATCTTGTTACCAACAACCTTGATGGTATCCTCAACAACGAATACACCATCGCCGCAGGTAATCATACCATGATCACCCTGCTGTCCACCCATGGTTGCATAGAATGGAGTCTTCTCAGCAATGATTGCACCCTTGTCGCCCTCAGCCAAGGCATCTGCCAACTCACCGCCATCTTCACCGAAGACAACCAGGTCACGCATTACTTCCTCAGCAACGGTCTTGTCATAACCATCGAAGGTACTTACATAATCAGTAGGAATCTCATTGTATACGGTAGCATCTGCACCCATGTAGTTGGTCTCCTTACGAGCACCACGTGCGGTCTCCTTCTGTACCTGCATGCACTTCTCGAAGCCGGCAGCATCATAGCTGTAGCCCTTCTCTTCCAAAATCTCTGCAGTAAGATCTACCGGGAATCCGAAGGTATCATAGAGCATGAATGCGTTCTCGCCGGAGAGTTCGCGAGAACCTGCGGCTTCCATCTCTGCTTCCATCTCTGCCAGCTTCTCAAGACCCTTATCAAGAGTACGGTTGAAACGCTCTTCCTCACCGTTCAAGGTCTTGAAGATGAATTCCTTCTTCTCCTCTAATTCTGGATAGCCGTCCTTGGAATTGTTAATCACAACCTCAGAGAGACGAGCCATGAATAATCCATCAATACCAAGCATACGTCCGTGACGAGCTGCACGACGAATGATACGACGAAGTACGTACTCACGACCTGCAGTACCAGGACGAATACCATCGGAAATCATGAATGTTGCGGAACGGATATGGTCGGTAATCAAGCGGATAGATACATCGTCCATAGCGTCGGTCTGGTAAGTCTTGCCAGCCATCTCGCAAACCTTGTCACGAATCTCCTTCATAGTATCAATATCGAATACGGAATCTACGTCCTGCATAACAACAGCCAAACGCTCAAGACCCATTCCGGTATCGATATTCTTATTCTCTAATTCCTCATAGCCGCCGTGTCCATCACCGTTGAACTGGGTAAATACGTTGTTCCATACTTCCATGAAGCGGTCACAATCGCAGCCAACCTTACAATCCGGCTTGCCACATCCGTACTTCTCTCCACGATCGTAATAGATCTCAGAACATGGTCCGCAAGGTCCTGCGCCATGCTCCCAGAAGTTATCACACTCGCCGGTTACCGGATCACGGTAAAAACGGGTAATACGCTCCGGTGCAACGCCAACTTCCTTGGTCCAAATCTCAAATGCCTCATCATCCTCACCATAGATAGATGGATAGAGACGGTCTGGATCTAATCCAAGAACTTCTGTTAAGAACTCCCAAGACCAGGCAATCGCCTCGTGCTTGAAGTAATCGCCAAAGGAGAAGTTACCAAGCATCTCGAAGAATGTAAGGTGACGTGCGGTCTTACCAACATTCTCGATATCGCCGGTACGAATACACTTCTGACAAGTGGTAACACGGCGACGAGGTGGAATCTCCTGTCCGGTAAAGTATGGCTTCAATGGTGCCATACCTGCATTAATCAAAAGTAAGCTGTTGTCATTGTGCGGTACGAGAGAAAAGCTCTTCATTGCTAAGTGGTCTTTGCTCTCAAAAAACTGCAAATAGCTTCTACGCAGTTCGTTTACTCCGTTTTTCATGAGTAATCCTTCCTCCAAATTCTATTGATTGTCTTCTGAAGATACTCCCTCAGAAGCTACCGCCTCAGCAGCGGTCTTCGCATCCTTGTTCTTGCGAAGCGTGATTCCAATCTTGGTTCCAATTACTGCAACCGCGATTAAGATAATCATGATAATTACATACTGCAAAAAACTTCCCAAAAAAGCTGTCATAATTGACTTCTCCTTTCTGAAAATCAGGGAATACGCACTCCCTTTTGCGTTAACTCCCTAATTATAAATTAGTAAAACTTCTTATTCAAGAGTCACTTACAGGCTCTTGTGAATCTCAGTAATTGTGCGGGTTACCAATTCGGTAAAGGTCTTGGAAACGCTCTTGCCTGCCTCAATAACCTCTTCCTCGGATAATGGAGTAGCAGAAATACCTGCTGCAAGGTTGGAAATGCAGGAAATACCAACAATCTTCATACCCATATGGTTAGCTGCAATCGCCTCAACTGCGGTACTCATACCAACAGCATCACCGCCAAGGGTGCGAACCATGCTAACTTCTGCAGGAGTCTCGTAGTTCGGTCCCTTGAGCTGGAAGTATACGCCTTCACGCAGGGTTACATCCATCTCAGCTGCGCACTTGCGAACAATCTGCTGCAAATCTGCATCATAGATGTGGCTCATATCCGGGAAACGTACACCAAACTCATTGATGTTCGGACCGGTAAGCGGAGATGGCATAAATGCTGCATTCTGATCGGTAATGAGCATGAGATCGCCAGCCTTGAATCCGGTCTTAACACCGCCTGCTGCGTTGGTCAAAAAGAGTACCTTGGCTCCCATCATCTTCATCAAACGGATTGGCAGAACAACGTCTGACATCTCGTAACCTTCATAATAATGAACACGGCCCTGCATACATACCACCGGTACATCATTCACATATCCGAAAAGGAAACGGCCCTTGTGGCCAGGAGCGGTAGATACCGGAAATCCTTCAATATCCTTATAATCAATGGTAGCTTCTACGCGAATCTGCTCGCCATAGTCACCTAATCCGGAGCCAAGAACCAATCCCACTTCCGGCACAAAATCAACCTTGGCGCGTACACTTGCCAAGCACTTCTCTAACTTTTCATAAACTGGATTCATGAATTGTTACCTCCTGTGAATTAATCCGTCCGCTGCCCGAAAAAATCCCGAGCTCTCTTAACCTACATTTTAACACAAGAGGTGCTTGTAAAAAAGACAGAGTGCGTGCTACATTTGTAATAATTAATGAAAATCATAAAGGGAGTATCGTATGGATTCAAAAGAAACGGTTTTGCAACATAAAATCAAACACAACACGGAGCGCCTGCTTATTACCCTGAAGTGGATTATTTTCTCCTTCATCGTAGGCATCATCCTTGGAGCAATTGGTGCTTTGTTCCATCATGGCATTACGGAGGTTACCAACTTCCGGTTGAGTCACCCATGGGTATTGTGGTTGCTACCGGTGGGTGCCATTTGGATTGCCCTTTTATATAAGGTATGTGGTTATGAGAATGATGGTGGAACCAACGTCGTGATTGCTTCCATTCATTCCGATGAAAAGGTACCGTTGCGCATGTCCGCACTGATTTTTATCGCAACGATTTTTTCTCACTTCTGCGGAGCATCCGTAGGCCGCGAGGGAGCTGCATTGCAGGTGGGTGGCAGCCTTGGTTATTCCATTGGACGATTCCTTCGGTTCAATGAACGGGACAAGAAAACCATGGTAATGGTTGGTATGAGTGCGGTATTCTCTGCATTGTTCGGAACACCATTTGCCGCAGCCATCTTCTCTATGGAGGTGGTATCTGTAGGTATCATGCACTATTCCGCCCTATTGCCATGCACCATCGCATCCCTAACCGCCCGTTATGTCGCATCCCGCTTGGGAGCACCGGCACCACTCTATGAGATTGCAGAATACGCCAAGTTCAACTTTTTCAGCGGAGCCAAGGTTGCGCTCCTTGCGTCTCTGTGTGGATTGGTGTCCATCCTGTTTTGTGTCAGCCTGCATAAGACCAGCCAGATAGCCAAGAAGTATATCAAGGACCGCTATATCCGTGCCTTTATCGGCGGCTGTGCCATGTTAGGAATCACCCTACTCATTGGTAACCAGAACTACAACGGGGCCGGGGCCAATATTATTGCCGGCTGCATTGAAGGGCAGACAGAGCCACTGGCTTTCCTTATAAAAATCATTGTCACTTCCATTTGTATTGCTGCCGGTTACAAGGGCGGCGAGATTGTTCCAACCTTCTTTATCGGAGCATCCTTTGGATGTATGATGGGAGCATTTCTCGGACTTCCTGCCGGTATGTGTGCTGCTGTTGGTATGGGTGCCATGTTCTGCGGTGTCACCAACAGTCCAATCACAAGCTTCCTGATTTGCTTGGAATTGTTCGGATTTGAAGGAGCCAATTACTTCCTATTGGCTATTGCATTTAGCTACGTGATTTCCGGCTACTTTGGTTTGTATAGCAGCCAAAAAATCGTGTATTCCAAGTTCAAGTCCAACTTCATTAATAAGATGACAGAGTAAAAATGGAGCCGCTCAACAAAGCGGCTCCATCTTTTATTTTATTTTTCTTCCGATACACCCTTTCGAATGGTAATACCTTTCTTTTGACTATACTGGCCGAAAACCGTTCTGCCCTTATCATTTTGTTTGTAACCGCGAACCTGAACGTAGTAGGTCTTGCCTTCTTTTAACATGCCAAGCTCCTTTTCGGTATGTGTGGTACGATAGGTCTTGGCAAACCACATACGCTTGTTAGCGGAGACGCGGAACTCATAACCGCTAACCCCACTGACTTCTTTGGTGTACATCTCCATATGACCGGCACGTTCGGACTTTAAGGTCAGGGATGACACATTGGGCACCGGATATTTGGACACCCATTGCAATCCAGAGTCGGTATTCACCAGTCTGTAATCCCGCAGCACCAGTCCGAAGGACATAAATACCACGAAAGCAACCAATACTACCGCGAGGGTACCTACCTGTCCCCAGTTTTTTACTTTGCCTCTACTTGCCATAGCGACGCCCCCTCTCTAGAAAAACTTGCTATGTCCCTTGCGTAAAGCGTAAGAAAACAATCCCCACAACAATAAGAATAAGACAATAACCACGATGTTCACGTAACGATTCAGTTCCCCCAGCTGTAATACCCCGGTGTCCATCCCCAAGGAAACACCACCGAAAACTAAGCATCCAATTGCAAAAGCCACTACCCACGGAAACAAAAACTGGGCATACCCCTTCGGATCACGACAAGTTGTCATGGTTGCTGCCGGAACAACTGAAGGTGGAATGGTCTGATTCCGCTTCATTACAACGGCCGCATATACAAGATATGCTCCAAGTGCCAACAGAATCACATCAAAAGTCATCATAAAATCCATGACTCTAGTCTCCTCCAACACATTCATTCTAACCACATCATACTACATTTTGTGGTTTATCTACAACACAATCTATAAATGCAAGATTTGGCTACTTTTTAAAAAGAAATGGCAAGACCCATCCTCATACGGATGATATTATGCCATAGTAAGCAAGAAGATAATTACTTGAAATTGTTATTTTCTCCTTAGAGGCAAGCATCCTCCCCCCTTTAAATGCTTGTCACTATATACTCCCCTTTATACATCGCCCTCCCCTTGGCGGTGTATTTTTTTGTCCATTTTCCCGTTTCCTGATGGCAATTCTCTATCCAGTTTTATTATTCCCATTCTTTTTTTCAGTCAATTTATTCATATGTACGACAACTGCAACAAAATAATTTGAATAATCGAGGTATATGTTGTAATATAAAATATATTAAAAGAGACTAAAAACAGAGGTGGCAGGTATGTCTGAGAAAATCACAATTTTAGTTGGCGATGACTCCGCTCTCGCCCGTAAGCAGCTCAAAGATATACTCGTAGGTATTCGAGACGATTTGGAATTCATTGAAGCCAGCAATGGACAGGAAGCCATTGACAAGTTCAAGGAATTACATCCAAGTATGGTTTTTCTGGATATCGTTATGCCAGTGAAAGACGGCATCGCGGCAACCAGCGAGATTATTGCAGCAGACTCCAGCGCGAAGATTATCATCGTTTCGTCTGTAGGAACTCAGGCACATCTTAAGAGTGCGATTGAGGCCGGTGCCAAGGATTTTATCCAGAAACCGATTCGTGCTGAGCAGGTGACTGCGATTTTTAACACGTATATAGGAGGATAACACCGATGTATGCACAGTTTTTCGGAGGTTATCTGCTAAGCAAAGGAGCAGTATCTCCAGAGCAGCTGACGTCTGCGATTTCTAAGCTGTCGGATACACATATCAAGCTAGGAACTTTGGCCATGCACAAAGGCTATATGACCGCGTCGGAAGTTGATGAGGTATGCTTTTTGCAAACAAGAGAAGACAAGCGATTTGGTGAGATTGCCATCGAGCGGTGTTATCTGTTCGAGAATCAGTTAGAAGACCTGCTCCAATCTCAGAATCCGGACTACTTGTTACTGGGCCAGACGCTGGTAGATATGGGCGCGCTTTCCAATGCAGATTTAGAAGCTCTCATGGTTGAATATCAGGAAGATAACGCCATTGAGGATTGCGCAAGCGGCAACGAGGATGCTGAGACTTCCATCCATTTGGTGGAGAACCTTTTGGAATCTGCCGACATTCAGACATCCGATTATGCATTAGCGTTTTTGAATTTGATTTTTAATAATTTGGTTCGTTTCATTGGCGAAGATTTTACACCACTCGCTCCGGTTCATGTAGATGACTATCCGCTGAACTATTGTGTTTCACAGCGATTGACCGGTGCGGTGAAGTTCAACGCCGGATTGGATATGGAGCCGGATGTAGCCGTTGCATTTGCTTCTCGCTACGCCAACATGGACTTTGATTCCTTCGATGAATATGTGAAGGCATCCCTGGAGGATTTCCTGAATCTTCACAACGGATTATTCAGTGTCAACATGTCCAACTACTACTCCATCGAGCTGAATCTCGAACCTCCGATGCAGGTAGAAGAATCTGAGATGCATCTTTCCAACAACGGATTTATCATCCCGATTATCTATCCATTTGGAACCATTTATATGATTCTAGAAATATAAAAGTGACTCCCTAGGGGAGTCACTTTTTCTTTAAATACCTAAGAACTC
>JAILCW010000107.1 GCA_024690265.1 Lachnospiraceae bacterium
GTTATTGGATTGAACCATGAGGGCAGAGGGACCATCTGAAAGATATAGGTTACGCCAATCCCGAATGCTGGTCTCATCAACACCTATCAGCCGGGCTGCTTCAGTAGCGCTAATCTCATCTGCCAGTACCCGCTCAATAATTTTTACCTTTTCGGCAGGATCAATCTTATTTTTTCTGGACATAGAAATACCCCCAAGTAGGTTTTATATTTCAATGTCCTACTTGGGGGTAGCATATCACAATGAGCGGGGCTTGTTTTGTAATTAAACATGTGCCAGATCGTATAGTGCTGTACCGGCGGAAATCAAAGTCATATGTTCTGCAAGATAACTGTCTAATCCAACATTCAATGCTTCCATATCACCATATTCGGTTAAGATATTGCATACCTTATTGAACTCTTCAGCAGAGTGATCACCCATGGAAACCAACAAATAATAAGAATCTTCATCACGATAAAGCGAATTCTCACCATGATAGAAGGTGCTTAAAACATTTGCCAGTGGGAAAATATCATCCAGGGAATCAAACACGAACAATCGTGTGATATTACGAGGAATGGAAACATCTTCCTCAGTAGTTAAAATATCATCGGCAGAGGACTTAGCAGATGGAATGGTTGAAGTAAAAGGCATATCCTCAAAAACATTATCATCATCGAAGTCATCATAGTCTTCGTCGCCTTCATCGGAGAAATCCGAGAATCGGGTATCCAGTTCTTCCGGATAGGCAACCTTAGTAATCACTAAGATGATGGATTCTGAAGATAGCGGAATTGCTTCAATCATCAGCGGAATGTCTTCTGCTTTAAAGTCAAGCTTCTGTGCAGCTACCTGCATCATCTCGCGGAACAATGCGCGAGCTTTGTCTGTGCCATACGCAAACTCACTTAACTTGATGTTGTGATATTCTAAGTCTTCTTTCGTTAAAGTACAGCGGATCTGATTGTCATTAATCTTCTCTAGTTTCATGCCATCACATCCTTTCTGTTTTCCTAATTTAATTATAAGAAAAAGAAAGGCTAAAGTAAAGAAACGCAATTATTAAATAATTATTAAAAAATGGCCTTAATTCTTAAGAATTTATAAACTCTATTGCAAAGTGAAAAATAATTTGCTATAAACTTTCTTCGGAGATGCTCCTCGAAAAGAAAGGAGCGATACGTATAACAATACCAATTTTTTCTGACCGATATGAGGCCCTAGAATGTATATATCATACATCTGCCACCCAGATATATCTGGTCAGACATCGATCCCTTGGAAAGAAGCGTATACTTAAAGTCATTTCCAAACAGTTTTTCCAAGGGCTCTCCTACGAAGCAGACGTGCTTTGTAGTCTTAGACATCCCGGAATTCCTATATTGTATGATTATGGAGAAGATGAGGAAAGCATCTGTCTCATTGAGGAATACATTCGGGGCGTATCATTAACAGAGTATTTACTCTATCATTCCACTATTACAAGAGACTGGGTTCGACAAACCATGCAGCAATTAGGTGATATATTGATGTATCTGCATGAGCGAAAGAATCCAATTCTGTATCAAGACCTGAAGCCGGACCACATTATGATTCAAGGGAATCAGGTAATTCTGATTGACTATGGAATTGCGCATCCCAAGAATCAAAAGCGTTACGGAGCAGGAACAAAAGGCCATAGTGCGCCGGAGCAATTTAGAGAAACATCGGTAGATGAACGAAGTGATCTCTACGCGTTAGGAAACGTGGCCAAGCTGTTGCTTGCACATCAAAGCGAAAAACCAACAGCAAAAGAACTAGCCGTGATGGAATGGGCAATGGAAGAGAAGCCAGAGAATCGGCCGAATGGTGTTTCGGAATGGATATCTGCTTATTTGGCCGTTGTTCCAGAACATTATAGAAAACGGGGAATGCATCTCTTTCAAACAATCGCTGTCATTGGGGCAGAAGAAAAAGTCGGAACAACACACATTGCAATTGCTTTGACTTCGTACCTAAACAGACAACATCATCGAGCTTATTTTGAGAATCAGACAGAAGATGCAACAGTTACACGAATTCTCCAGAATCGAGGAGAGTTTCATGAAAAGGATGGAATCATATACCACAATTCTTTTGCCGCAGTCCAGGATGTTGGACCGGCGATTCCTGTAACTACGCCTCCCGAAGGCATTTGTGTAATCGATTGCGGAACAGATTGGGACATGGCGCGGGGGTCAGATTTTTATCTCTATGTCATTGGTAGTCGTCCTTGGATGGATATGGATTACAGCTTAGAGAAAGCCATGAATCCGCACACCCATGTCATCATTAATCCCTGCAACAAAGGCGTCGGAAGAATGATTGCAAGCAAGATGAAAAAGCAGGTGCTAGCCTTTCCATTAGATAGCGATCCATTCCTTGTGACCAAGGAAAAAGAAAAACTATTTCATCATATTTGGGAAAGTGAGGAACGAAGTGAAGGGATTCGCAAATAGATCGAGTCGAATCAAACGGGCAAAGGGAACAACTACAGAAGTTATCCGCATTCAGGGTACAGAAAGAGGTGTCGGAACAACTCATTTTGCGATTAGCCTTGGAAATTATTTGGCGTCAAAAGAGCGCTTCCGTGTGGGAATAATAGAATTAGACGAAGTTAGCAAATTGGCGGGAATGATGGACGGGGATATGATGGTAAATGCAGGTTGCGTCGGATTTACCAAAATGAATGTAGATTATTATCCCAAAGCAAACTGGGATAATGTTCGTGCTCTTCGAGAAATCGGGTATGACTATTTGTTGCTTGTATTTCCTCCGGCCAGTGCCGGTTTGGATTTTCCAAAAGAGTATCATCGACAAATCGCTGTTGGAAGCCTGAAACCATGGTGTTACCATGACTATCAGCGCTTTATGAGAGATTTTTACTTTACGGAAGGCATGCGAAAATGGGATTTGTATGGGCTTTTTTTAAAGAAAGAAGAACAGCGTAAGTTTGAACAGGAATTTCAAGTATCAATGCGTTCTATTCCTTTTATCGAAGACCCGTTTTGTCTTCGCAAGAATGATTTGTTATTCCTTTCTTCGGTTCTTGCTTCGTGGCAGGAATAGGTAACCTTGAGATGTAATCGTATGTTGGAAACAAGGAGTTCTGACTACCTCAAACGATTATAGAATCAGGGGAATCTGAAGATATGACAATAGAAATAATCGATAGAAGCCACCGGGGTAGAGACTCCGGTGGCTTTTGCTTGGTTGAGTTCCCAAGGGGCAGGGTGCTATAATGATAAAAGTGTTGCGAAGCAACAAAAGGATTAGTAGGAGAAAAGAAAAATGGGAACCGAAGGAAAGAGACGGGTAAAGCGTCGAAAGAGAAAGTCGCCGGTAGCGGTATTATTATTAATTATCTTAATGGCGCTGATTGTAGTCGCAGGCGGATTTATTTGGTTGATTCGATATGCACCGACAACGGAGCATGGCTCTCTTAGTAGTTATTACACACAGACAAGAGAGGATGAAGTCTGCGTAGTGCTGAATGGATCATATTTAGAGCCGACGGAAGAAGAGGCACCATACGGTTTGGTAGTCAACGGAAATGTATATCTGGAGTACACATTTGTTAAGCAATACCTGGATGATGGTTATGTATATGATTCTACGGAAGGAGTGTTGCGCTATGCCACCGATACATCCTTGATTACGGTTCTGATGGGACACAGTGATTTTACGGTGGATGGTGACGAGGGTCAGGCCTCTGCACAGATTCTGTGGCAGGATGGAGATCAGGTATACATTTTGGCAGATTTTCTCAAGAACTATACGGATGTCAACTTCTATGCCAAAAGTGAGCCGAATCGTATCATTATGGAGTCTGCAGGATACATCAAAACGGAGGCTAAGTTACGTCGCAATGCTGCGGTACGTCGATTTGGCGGTCCGAAAAGCTTGATTCTGGAGGATGGCGTTCAGGGAGAGTCTGTTACCATTCTTGAAGATTATGGAAAGTGGATTTGTGTTTTGACAGAAAACGGAACCATCGGATGCGTCATGGACCGACAGGTGAAGGACAAGCAGGAAAAGGTTGTGGAAGCTCGCCTACCAAAGCGTGTTTATAGTCACAAGCAGATGGATGGAAACGTTAAGCTGGGATGGCATCAGGTGACCAACGCATCTGCCAACAGTCGTTTGGATGAGGCCTTGGCGAATAATCCGGGGTTGAACGTTATCTCTCCAACCTGGTTCCAGTTGAATGATAACAATGGAAATATTAACAACCTTAGTTCCGGTGACTATGTTGCATCCTGTCATGCTCGTGGCCTTCAGGTGTGGGCGCTGGTGAGCAACATTGAGGTGAAGGTGGATGAAGAGAGTGTTTTAAATGTTACCTCTCATCGCGACAATTTGGTAAACAATCTGGTAAATGCCTGTCTGGCATCCGGAATCGATGGAATCAATGTGGATTTTGAAGCATTGAGCATTGGTTGCAAGAATGGTTATATTCAGTTTATTCGTGAGCTGTCTCTTGCTTGCAAGAAGAATAATCTGTTTCTGTCTGTAGATAATTATCCTCCGGCGGATCATAACCTGTTTTACAATCGTAAAGTTCAGGCAGATTACGCAGATTATGTCATTCTGATGGCTTATGATGAACACAATGCAACCACAGATCCGGGAAGTACGGCATCGTTATCCTTCGTAAAGGAGGCGGTAGCCAATACCTTAACAGAAGTTCCGGCAGAGCAATTAGTAATGGCGTGTCCGTTATACACACGTATTTGGACCGTTGGCTCTGATGGAATTGGTTGTCGGGCGCAGGCGATGAAAGCGACACCGGAATACCTGGCCGAAAACGGAGCAACTACGACCTGGTTAACGGATGAAGCCCAGAATTATGCAGAATTTGTTCAGGACGGAGTGAAGGTTCAGATTTGGGTTGAAGATGATGCATCCATGGCAGAAAAGCTGAAAATATATCAGCAAAACAAATTGGCGGGAGTTGCCTTCTGGAAATTAGGCTTTGATACACCGCAGATTTGGGGAACAGTTTCCCAGTATGTGAATTAGAAATCAGACCTTTTGTAGAGAAATTCCTCTGCAAAGGGTCTTTTTTTGTGCATGTTGTGTTATAATTATGAACATGAATACAAAAATTTACAAAATGCAGGATACAGCAAATGATGTAACGTTGCTGGAAGAAGCGGGGGCAATTATTCGAGAAGGCGGATTAGTTGCGTTTCCAACAGAAACCGTGTATGGATTGGGTGGAGATGCCATGAATCCATCAGCGTCTGCGAAGATATACGCAGCCAAGGGAAGACCGTCGGATAACCCGTTGATTGTACATATATGGGATTTTTCCCAGCTGGAGGAAATTGCATCAGAGCTGCCTTTGGAAGCAAAGAAGCTCTCCGATGCTTTCTGGCCGGGACCTCTTACCATGATTGTTCCTAAGAACGACAAGATTCCATACGAGACTACAGGCGGTTTGGATACGGTGGCGGTGCGTATGCCATCACATCCGGTAGCCAAGGAGTTTATTCGATTGAGTGGTCGAATGATTGCGGCGCCAAGTGCCAATACTTCCGGACGGCCTAGTCCGACGAAGGCGGAGCATGTGGCTCACGACTTAGATGGTAAGATTGATGCAATCATTGATGGTGGCTCCGTGGATATTGGATTGGAGTCTACGATTGTGGATTTGAGTGAAGGCATTCCAACGATTCTTCGTCCGGGCTATATCACCAAGGCTATGTTGGAAGAAGTTGTGGGCGAGGTTCGGATTGATCCGGGGATTTTGTCTGAGAATGAAAAGGTGCGACCGAAAGCACCGGGAATGCGTTACAAGCACTATGCACCGAAAGGTGATTTAACCATTATTAATGGGCAGCAGGATGCGGTAGTTGCATATATCAATGCCGCAACCGAAGAGGCTTTGGCAGCAGGCAAACGAGTGGGAATCGTTGCTACAGAAGAGACCAGAGCATTCTATAACAGGGGAGAAGTGTTAACAATTGGTTCAAGGGATGATGAAGATTCCATCGCCCATAATCTCTACGGAATTTTAAGAAACTTTGACGAGTTGGGGGTTGAAGTGATATACTCCGAGAGCTTTTCGACGCCACGTATTGGCCAGGCGATTATGAACCGATTATTTAAGGCGGCAGGACATCACATGATTGATGTGTAATGTCGTAGCATCAGGGAAAATTATGAGAGATATCAAAAGAATTATTTTCGTTGTAGGAAACGGCGTGTCCCGTGCTCCTATGGCGACGGGGGTTTTTCAGCAATTATGTACGCGGGATGATATTGAAGTATTGTGCCGTGGCTTGGTGGTCCAGTTTCCGGAACCATTAAATCAAAAGGCAGAGGCTGTGATGATTTCCAATGGTATTAATATGCCGGAGTTCTCATCTCAGGGGATTTCAGATGAGGATTACATCGAGGGCACCATCGCCTTTACTATGGAATCCGCGCAGCGTGCGCGAATCATCGACAAGATTCCAAGTGCCAACAAGGAGAATACCTTTGTGTTGTCCGAGTTTGTAGGGGATGAGTTGGAGATTATGGATCCCTATGGCGGAACGCTTCAAACCTATGGAATATGTTTTGAACTTATTAAGAACGCAGTCAAGAAAATGATAGAGAAGCTGGAATTACAATAGGGGGCCGTATGAGCGACAAAAGAACCGACTACATTTCATGGGATGAATACTTTATGGGAATTGCAGTGCTATCCGGCATGCGTTCCAAAGATCCACACACTCAGGTGGGAGCTTGCATCGTTAGTGATGATAACAAGATTCTCTCCATGGGTTATAACGGATTTCCAAAGGGATGTTCCGATGATGAATTCCCTTGGAATCGAGATGGGGATCCGTTGGAAAACAAGTATTTCTACACGACTCATAGTGAGTTGAATGCGATTCTTAATTATCGCGGCGGTAGTCTTGAGGGTTCCAAGTTGTATGTTTCTTTGTTCCCTTGCAATGAATGTGCGAAGGCCATCATTCAATCCGGAATCAAGGAAGTCATCTATGATGATGACAAGTATCAGAACACACCAAGTGTTATTGCATCACGTCGTATGTTAAAGGCAGCAGGTGTTGCGATTCGAAAGTATGAACATACTGACCGCAAGATAGAAATCACACTTTAAGTCAGACGACTTAGACAACAGCTGTGGTTTGTATCTTAGAATTTTCTTGAAAGATTGGGCGTTAAGGAGTAAGTTTGAAGAAGGAGAAGCATCAGGTATTAGGGATGTTGGCACTGATTACACAGCTCGGTGTCATTATGATTGTATCAATTCTTATTTGCACATTGATCGGAAACTGGATAGGGCAGCGACTGGATATGGAATGGATCAGTGTTTTGGGATTCTTTTTGGGGGCCATGTCAGGGTTTACGGGAGTGTATCGTACTGTTTCCAGATTTTTGAACAAGAAAAACTAGGGATATAAGTTCACTTTATTACGAGAGAGTTTATATGATAAAAGCGATGAGGCGACTAAACCAAGCCTTGCCGGAATTGGTCGTAGGTATTCTTATATACGGGCTGATTGCGGAATTTATCGGCGTATGGTTTGTGAAAGATAAGCTGCATTATACCACCGGTCTTTTGATTGGATTGGGGTTAGCAGTTTTTATGGGAGTACACATTGCAATTGTGATTGAACAAGCAGTTGCTACGGGTGGAGAATCCACCAAGGTACTCGCAGCCAAATCCGTCCTGCGTTATATCGTTGTGACGGTGGTACTTGTAGTGATGATGATTACGAAGATAGGTAGTTTGATTCCTGCATTTATCGGTATTCTCGGCTTGAAGGCCAGTGCATATGCACAGCCTTTATTGCATAAAAAGTTATTCCAAAATCTTCCACAGGAAGAAAGTACTCTAGAGGATGAGGAGGTGAAGCAGTGAATAATGCATTGCTGATGAGTTCAGCAGGGGATATTGATTTCATGATCCACGGTTTGTTTAGTTATGAATTGTTTGGACAGACCTTATGGATTACAACGTCCCATGTTTGTATCTTAATCGTAATGCTGTCGCTCATTATTTTTTCGATCATAGCCGGTCGAAAAATGCGGAGGGCTACCGATGTTCCGGACGGTTTCCAAAACGTGGTGGAACTTGTGATAGAACTCCTTGACGGAATGGTTGCCGGAAGTATGGGAAAAAGTGCTCCACGGTTTCGTAATTACATCGAGACCATCTTTATTTTCATACTGATTAGTAACATTTCCGGATTGGTTGGTCTTAGACCGCCGACAGCGGATTATGGTACGACGTTCGCGTTAGGTATCATTACCTTCTGCTTGATTCATTTTAACGAGGTCAAGCATAACAGCTTGAAGAGCATTTGGATTGACAAGTGTTCACCTTTGCCGCCTTGGTTACCGATTTGGTTGCCAATTAACATCATAAGTGATATCGCGGTACCAATCTCATTGTCCTTGCGTCTATTCGCTAACGTGCTTTCCGGTACAGTTATGATGGCGCTGGTATATGGATTGTTATCCAAGATTGCCTATGTATGGCCGGCAGTACTACATGTGTATTTTGATTTATTCTCAGGAGCAATTCAGACCTACGTTTTCTGTATGCTGACGATGACATACATCGCTCAGGCTATTGGAGACGACAACAACTAATGGAATTAGGAGGACAACAGAATGAACATTACAGGACAGGATTTAATTTTAGCATTTTCAGCAATCGGTGCAGGTCTTGCGGTTATCGCAGGTATCGGACCTGGTGTAGGCCAGGGTATTGCAGCTGGTCATGCAGCAGCAGCAGTTGGACGTAACCCGGGAGCTCAGGGACAGATTATGTCTACCATGCTTCTTGGACAGGCCGTAGCAGAGACCACAGGTTTGTACGGTTTGCTGGTAGCTATGTTGCTGTTATTCGTTAAGCCATTAGTAGGTTAATTGATTAGATAAATAAGAGGAAAAAAACATGACAAGACTGTTTAATCTTGATGCACAGCTATTACAGGATTCTATCTTGCTTGCGATTTCCATATTCTTCTTGTTCCTAATCATGTCCTACAACTTATTTAACCCGGCTCGTGAATTTCTGGAAGCCAGAAAAGCACGCATTCGTGGTGAGTTAGAGGACGCTGCCAATGATAAGGAAGCTGCAGCGAAGCTTAAGGCAGAGTACGAAGCAAAAATCAAATCTGCGGATCAGGAAGTAGAGGCGATTCTTGCTGAGGCACGTAAGAAGGCAATTGCCAATGAGAACAAAATCATTGCAGATGCCAAGGAAGAGGCCGCTCGTATTATTGCAAGAGCCAACGAAGAGGCGATCTTAGAGCAGAAGCGTGTAGCAGATGATATGAAGCAGCAGATGATAACTGTAGCAGCAATGATGGCGCAGAAGGTCGTATCCCAGCAGATCGATACTTCTGTACAGGCGTCTCTGGTAGATGAGACATTAAAGGAAATGGGTGGTTCTACATGGCAAAGTTAGTAGAAAGCGTCTATGGTGATGCGCTTTTTGAGCTGGCTTTGGAACAGAACCGCATGGATGACTACGAGGAGGAAGCAAGAGGCTTGGTGCAAGTCTTGGACTTAAATCCACAGTTGTCCCAGCTCATGGCTCATCCCCAAGTGACCAAAGAAGAAAAGCTGGATATGATCGATAATATCTTCAAGGGTAAGGTATCAGGCGAAGTGCTTGGACTACTTAGAACGATTATCGAAAAAGACCATTTTTCTGACACCAAAGAAGTGTTTACATACTTCCTAAATCGTGTAAAGGAACATAAGAATATCGGCGTAGCTACTGTTAGTACCCCGATGGAACTTACCGATGCGCAGAAGAAGGATGTAGAGAAGAAGCTTCTTGAGACAACCAAATATGTCTCCTTTGAGATTGACTATCGAGTTGATCCCGAACTTATCGGAGGAATGGTAATCCGAATCGGAGATAGGGTCGTAGATTCCAGTATTAAGACGAAGATCTACAATCTTTCCCGAGATCTATCAAAAATACAGTTGAAAGTAGGTGAAGGCACTCCATGAAATTACAACCGGAAGAGATTAGCTCCGTAATCAAAGAGCAGATGCAGCGCTATGCTTCCCAATTGGAAGTATCCGAAGTTGGAACCGTAGTCCAGGTTGCAGATGGAATCGCCCGTATCCATGGTCTTGAGAAGGCTATGCAGGGTGAGCTCCTGGAATTCCCGGGAGAAGTATATGGAATGGTATTGAACCTTGAGGAAGATAATGTTGGTGCCGTACTTTTGGGCAGCCACAAGAACATTAACGAGGGAGATACCGTTAAGACTACGGGACGAGTTGTTGAGGTTCCGGTCGGAGACGCATTATTAGGACGTGTTGTTAATGCGCTCGGACAGCCAATCGATGGCAAGGGACCAATCGATACCAGCAAGTTCCGTCAGATTGAGAGAGTAGCAAGTGGTGTTATCTCCAGAAAGTCCGTAGATACACCATTACAGACAGGTATCAAGGCTATCGCCTCCATGATCCCAATCGGACGTGGACAGCGTGAGTTGATTATCGGCGACAAGCAGACCGGTAAGACAGCAATCGCAATT
>JAILCW010000119.1 GCA_024690265.1 Lachnospiraceae bacterium
ACACATTGGATTCCTTAATCATATGAACGACACGATCCAGGTGGGTGGTACTCTCTGCGTGAACAGTGATAATATCAGCCCCTGCATCTACATAATCTGCAATCATTGTCTCCGGATGCTCCACCATAAGATGTACATCCAAGATACGGTCCGTATACTTACGAATGGAACGTAATACCGGCACCCCAAAACTAATCTCCGGTACAAAAGAGCCGTCCATAACGTCAAAATGCAGGTACTGTGCTCCTGCCTCGTCCACCATCTGAATTTGTGTTCCCAACTGACCAAAATCTGCGGCCAAAATGGATGGTGCCAAACAATTCATGTGCATCCCCCCTGCATTTCTTGCTGTTTCCAATTCTATTCTTCCTGTTCTAGTTGTTCTTGTTAGTATTTGCGCGTATTCTTGCGCTCTTCAAAAAAGAGGCGATAATTCTCATATCGGCTGGCTGCAATTCGGCCATCCTCCACGGCGGCCTTGACCATACAGCCCGGTTCTGCCATGTGGTTGCATCCACGGAACTTACATCCCTCACTGAGTTCTCGAAACTCCGGGAATAACACACCAATATCCTCGGCTTCAATCTCCGGAACGTACAAGGTACTAAATCCCGGGGTATCAAAAATATAGGTCTCCTCATCCACCGGAATCAACTCCGTGTGACGGGTAGTCTGCTTGCCCCGCTCAATCTTAGCACTGAGGTCTCCCACTTCCATCTCTATATCGTTCTGGAGCTTGTTAATGAGAGAGCTCTTACCTACACCGGATGGACCGGCTACGGTGGTAATCTTGCCGGAAAGAGCCGCCCGCAGTTCGTCTAGACCGGATTCTTCCTTGACGCTATAGCAAATCATAGGATAACCCGCAGGCTCATAAATCTGCTGTAATCGCTGAACTTCCTCATCGCTAACCAAATCAATCTTGTTGATTCCGATAATGACGGGAATATCCTTGTCCTCCATCATAATGAGGAAACGATCCAGAAGGTTGAGATTGGGCTCCGGACTGGTAGCTGCAAAGATAATCAAAGCCTGATCCACGTTGGCCACCGGAGGACGTTCTAGGGCGCTATGGCGGTCGTGAATATGGATAACATTGCCTTCCATATCCTGCTGGTGGGTGACCTCAATATCTACGATATCACCTACTAGTGGCGTCTTCTTCTCTTTTCGAAAAGAGCCTTTTGCTCTACATGCATAAGTGCCGTCTCCCACTACGTGAACGTAGTAGAAGCCGGCAATTGCTTTAATGATTCTTCCTGTCATGTATTATTTCTTACTTACCGATGCATTAACGGTTGTTCCGCTCGGGCTAAATGTAACCGTTACGGAAGAGATTTCTTCAGAAGCATTATCTACGGAGAATTCGAAGTTCGCACCTGCTGCAAGGGAACCTTCGGAAAGCTTGGTTCCGTTGTTGGAGGTTGCAACGAAAGTATAAGAAGTAATTGCTGTCTTCTCCTGTACCTCTTCGGTTACGGTCTCACCTGCGTCGTTGGTCTTCTCAACGGTCTTGGTGGTAACGGATTCTTCTCCGGATGGAGCGGTAAACTTGATGGTATAGCTGCTTGGCTTCTTACCCTTGCTGACTACTAAATCAACACTTGCTCCCTTGTCTACATTCTCACCGGACTTGGTGCCCTGAGAGATTACCTTGCCTGCTTCCACATCATCGCTGTAATCCTCAGTTACGTTACCTGCATTCAATCCGGCATTCTGAAGCTTGGATACGGCATTGTCCTTGGTCTCGCCAACAACGTTAGGAACGCTGATGGACTCCTTGCCACGGCTAACAACCAATGCAACAGTATCGCCCTTCTTGCCGGATGTGTTAGCACCCGGTGTCTGCTTGATAACAACGCCCTGCTCTACGCTATCGCTGTAGTCATAGGAAACACTGTACTTGAAGCCTGCGTCTGTCAAAGTATTGGTTGCTGCGGATTCCTTCATGTTCTCAACATTCGGAACATCAACATTGCCGGCACCGCTACTAACAGTTACGGTAATGGTGGTATTCTTAGCAACCTGCTGGCCATCGTTCACACTCTGGCTCATAATCTGTCCTTCTTCGTACTTGTCAGAAGAAGCTGTTCCTGCATTCTTGTATCCCAGGTTCAGCTCTTTTAACTTGGCCTTGGCCTCATCCTCGGTTAATCCAAGGAGGTTCGGTACGGTAACCTTGTCAGCGCTGTCCTTGTCGTCTACGGTCTGCTCGGTCTGTGTATCCGGCTCCTTGTTGGAGTCCTTGTCCTTATCTTTGGACTTGAATCCGCCAAGAACATGAGCAAACAGATAAATCACGATGATTGCAATAATAACAGCAGCCACAATGCCCATAATGGTAATGGCCTTCTCCAGAGTCGGATTCACAGGTCCGTCCTCGTCATCATCCTCATCGTCCGGATCCCAATCCTCATCATCCTTCCAGTTCTCTTCCTCGGAAGCTAACTCCTCGACGCCGACAATACCGGCACGCTGCTGAATCTTGGTTAATTCCTCAGCAGTAACAACCTTGGTCTTGTCTCCCTCTTCGCTGGCGATGGTGACAAAATCCTCATTCGGATTCACCAGAGCCTTCTTCAGGTCGGTCAACATCTCATCCATGGTTGCATAGCGTTTGTCCTGGCTCTTCATGGTAGCCTTCTGGATGATGCGTTCTACAGCAATCGGAACATCCGGTGCAAAAGCACTCGGAGGAGTCATCTCACCCTGGAGATGCTGAATAGCAATGGCAACGGTGGTATCCCCATCAAACGGAACACGTCCGGTGCACATCTCATACATAACAATACCAAGAGAATAAATATCACTCTGGAAGGTAACGTAACCATTGCGAGCCTGCTCCGGAGAAGAATAGTGAACACTTCCCATAATGTCTGCATTGATGGTGTTGGCAGTTGCAGCACGTGCAATACCAAAGTCCGTCACCTTGACCTTGCCTTCTTTGGAAATAATGATATTCTGAGGCTTGATGTCTCGATGAATAATATTCTTGTTGTGCGCTGCCTCAATACCACGTCCTACCTGGATAGCGATACTGATCAACTCGTTGTAGGACAAACGTCCCTTCTTACTGATATAGGTCTTGAGGGTGATGCCCTCTACGTATTCCATAACGATGTAGTACAAGCCTTCTTCGCTTCCTACATCATAGATATTAACAATATTCGGATGTTCCAAGCCTGCTGCAGACTGTGCCTCTGCGCGGAACTTGCTAACAAATCCCACATCCTCAACAAACTCCTGCTTCAGAACCTTGATTGCTACTTCACGGCCCAGGGAATGATCCATTGCCTTGTAGACATCAGACATTCCGCCTGCACCAATCTTCTCAATAATCTCGTATCTTCCTGCAATAATTGTTCCAGCGTTTAACATTCCTTCACCTCATCATCAGTAGAGTCAATTACAAGAACGGTGATATTGTCCTTGCCCCCATTGGCATTCGCCAACTCTACCAACCTCTCTGCTTTCTGTTTTACCTTCTTGTTCGAAGTCAGAACTTCTCTAATCTGCTCTGAATCCACCATGTTGGACAATCCGTCCGAACACAAAAAGATGGCCCGAATGTCATCCATCGGTTCATCGAAGAAATCAATACGAACATCCTCCTCGGCACCAACCGCACGAGTAATCTTGTGCTTGGCCGGGTGGTGTTCTGCTGCCTCACGGGAAATGCTTCCGGAACGCAACATCTCTTCCACCAAGGAATGATCACGGGTCACTTGAACAAGCTCGCCCCCGCGAACTATATATAATCTGCTGTCACCAACATTGGCAACATGCAAATGATTATCAACAATGGTTGCTGCTACGAGTGTGGTACCCATGCCGAACTTGCTCTCGTCCGACTGTGCACATCCGTAGACTGCTTTGTTAGCATGATAAATGGCCTGTTCTAATGCCTGAGCCGGTGCCTTGATCTTGCGCTTTCGCACCTCTTCGAGGATGACCTTGACCGCCGTCTCTGAAGCCACGTCACCAGCATTATGTCCACCCATGCCATCTGCTACAAGGAACAAATTCGGGAGTGCCCCTACTGAAGCATCTGAAGCAAATACATAATCTTCGTTATGCGATCGCTTCTGCCCTTTGTCCGTAATGGCATAAAAAAGCATGTCAGTCCTTCCTTTCCAAATGCTTCCTGCGGAGCTGTCCGCAAGCGCCGTCAATATCACGGCCCATTTCTCTTCTAATAGTAACATTTATGCCGTTTTTTTCAAGTCTGTTCTTGAACCGCAAAACCGCGTCGTGGGTGGAAGAAACGTAGTCTCTCTCCTTAATTGGGTTCACCGGAATCAGATTGACATGGCAGTTCATATCCCCAATGAGTTCCGATAGTTCTCTGGCATCTTCCTCACTGTCATTCACCCCTGCCACCAGGGAATACTCGAAGGATACGCGACGTCCTGTTTTGTCAAAATAGGTACGGCAGGCGTCCAATACCTCATGGATTTCAAAAGCATTGGCGATTGGCATCAGCGCCGCACGTTTCTCCTGATTGGATGCATGAAGCGACAAAGCCAACGTGATGGACAGATTCAACTCTGCCAACTGCAAAATCCGTGGTACCAGGCCGCAGGTAGACACCGTAATATTACGTTGACTGATGTTTAAACCATGCTCATCGGAGAGCATACCAATGAATTTGACGATGTTATCATAATTATCCATGGGCTCGCCGGTTCCCATCACCACAACATTAGAGACGCGCTCGCCGGTGTCCCTCTGAATGGCATAAATCTGGTCCAGCATCTCTGCCGGCGTCAGGTTACGCAACCAGCCGTCCAGCGTAGATGCACAGAAGCGGCATCCCATCTTGCATCCCACCTGAGAGGAAATGCACACGGAATTGCCGTGCTTATAACGCATGAGTACACTTTCTACCATATTGCCATCTGCCAGTGCAAAGAGATATTTTCTCGTTCCGTCAATGGCAGAAATCTGGCACTCCTCAATGGTGAGAGCCGTATACTCACACTCCTGTCGCAGCTTTTCCCGCAGGGCCTTGGAGAGATTGGTCATCTCATCATAGTCTCTTGCCAGATGCACATGCATCCACTCGTATAGCTGCTTGCCGCGGAAGGCCTTCTCGCCCAAGGAGGGCATCACTTCCAGCAATTCGTTATATGTTAAAGACTTAATATCGATAGACATTAAACTTCCTTTCGTTCCAGTACTGCTATATAGAATCCATCCAACAGTCCCGGCTTCGGTAACATCTGTTCCCGGGAGATTAGGGTGAATTCCGGATGGTTCTCAAGGAACCACATGGTATTATCTTCGTTCTCGAAGTGATTGATGGTGCAGGTAGAAAATGCCATACGGCCACCCACCTTTACATATTGGCACACTACGTCTAACATCTGTCGCTGCAAAGCAGCAAGGGACAGTACATCCTCCTTGGTGACGCGATACTTGATCTCCGGCTTGCCGGATAATACGCCGAGTCCGGAGCATGGTAAGTCCGCAATGACACGGTCCATTTTGCCAATGCAATCCTCATCCAGCACCGTAGCATCCCATACCTTGGCGCTAACGTTGGTTACCTGATTGCGGGCGATATTCTCTTCGATGAGGGACACCTTGTCGTAGGATACATCTCTGGCCTCCACATGGCCACTGTCTCCTACGAAGGTTGCAGCATGAAGGCTCTTGCCACCTGGGGCTGCACAAACATCCAGCACCTGCTGCCCAGCAGACAATTCCAACTGCTCCGATACCATCATGGAGCTAATATCCTGAACGTAGAACAATCCGTCGTTGAAGGACTTGAGGCCACCCAGGTGATCGAATCCGTGAATGGCAAAGGCATATGGTAACTCCTCTACCGGCTCTACAGTAACCCCTTCGGATTCAAGGGTTGCTCGCAATTTCTCCGGCGTCGTCTTGGATAGATTGGTACGAATAACGGTGGCCTTCTCTGTAAGAAATGCCGCCAACATCGCTCTAGCCTGGGTCTTGCCGAACTCCTCCAACCACTCCTCCACAATCCACTGTGGCATGGAATAGATAAGGGATAATTGCTCTTCAAAAGGCTTGTCCTCGCAGGTCTTCATAATCAGTCCCTCGGCACCATAGGCCTCTAGGCCTCTGGCCACGTTGCGAAGGACACCGTTTACAAAACCTTTTAACTGGCGAAAGCCCTTGGCATTGGCCAGTTTCACCGCCTCGTTACATACCGCAGACACCGGAATGCCGTCCATATAGACCATCTGATATACAGAAATGCGCATAATATTCCGAATCACCGGCTTCATCTTGCGCACCGGTGTATTGGAATAGAGATCCACATAGGCATCCAGCTCGATTTTGTGCTCGATGGTGCCTAGAGTCAGGCGGGATAAGAAGCTGCGCTTATTCTTTTCTAAATATTGATACTTCTGTAGGGTGGCGTTCAATAGGCGGTTGGAATACTCCCCGTGCTCTAGCACCTCCACTACGATTTCCAAGGCGATTTGTCTTAGATTCTCTGTCAAATTCGTATCCTCTTACTACAATGTTGTATGTGGTTCCACATGATATCCACGCAGGAAATCTGCGATTGGCATGCGTTTCTTGCCTTCGATCTGGACCTCTGCTAGGGACAATGCTCCCTGGCCACAGGCAACCACCATGGAATCCTTGGTGACTTCCATAACTTCACCAGGGGCTCCGGTCTTGTCCAATACCGTTGCCTTCCAAATCTTTAGAGTCTTACCATCCAGCTTGGTATAAGCACTTGGCCATGGATTCAATCCTCTGATGTAGCACTCCAATTCCTTGGCCGGGCGGGTAAAATCAAGGTTACCCAATTCCTTCTTAATCATGCCAACATGGGTAGCCTGATCCGGATCCTGCGGAATCGGGGTAATCTCCCCTGCATCCAGCTTCTCCATGGTCTCGGCACAGAGCTTGCCTCCGGCAATAGCCAGCTTATCAAACAAGCTTCCGCCGGTATCTTCGGACTCAATTGGCACCTCCACCTGAGTCAGGATATCGCCGTCATCTAGGCCGATGCCCATCTGCATAATGGTAACACCGGTAACTGCGTCGCCATTCAGGATAGACCACTGAATCGGTGCTGCTCCACGATACTTCGGAAGTAGGGAGGCATGAACGTTGATGCAACCAAGACGTGGCATATTTAAGATTTCTTCCGGAAGAATCTGGCCGAATGCCGCTACCACGAAAATATCTGCCGGATATTTCTTAAGCTCTTCGATGCACTCCGGACGACGGATACGCTCCGGCTGGAATACCGGAATGTTACGCTCAATAGCCCACTCCTTCACCGGAGGGAACTGCATGGCGTTACCGCGGCCCTTGGGACGGTCCGGCTGGCTGACTACCAACACAATCTCGTGTCCTGCTGCCTCGATGGCATCTAAAGTTCCCAGCGCGAAGTCCGGGGTTCCCATAAATACAACTTTCATGTATTACTCCTCTTCCTCGTCGTCATACTCCACATCCTGTAATGGGCCTTCCACCAACTCGGTGTACATATGGCCATCCAGATGATCCAACTCATGGCAGATAGCGCGAGCAAGGAGTTCCTCGCCTTCGATGATGAACTCTTCCATGTTTTCGTTCAACGCCTTGGCCTTGACATAGTTTGGACGGGTTACGGTACCGGCCTTGCCAGGAACGCTTAAGCATCCTTCGGAACCGGTCTGTTCGCCGGAGGTCTCTAGAATCTCCGGATTAATCATAACGATTGGGCCTTCTCCAACATCGATTACTACGATACGACGAAGCACACCTACCTGTGGAGCTGCAAGCCCAACACCATTGGCATCGTACATGGTATCCAACATATCCTCAATCAGAAGCTCCAATCTTGGGGTCATCTTCTCAACCGGGCGACACTCCTTAGTAAGTACCGGGTCACCCTGAATCTTAATCTCTCTTAAAGCCATAATATCCTCCTTCTAGAATTAAAATCCACTCATTGGGTCAAAATCAAACCAGATGGACGCCTTCTTGTATCTGGAATGGTCACGATTATACCCTTCCAAGGCATCCTTAATCTGTACTAATACTTCATAATCCGCATCCTTCATGTAAAGGATCCGGCGATACACATCATTTACCTTCTTGATGCCCGCATCATGTGGTCCAGCCAAGAAGACCTGCGGGTAATTCGTCCGCACATAATCCGCTAACTCCTGTGCCTTACCTGCCGCCTCCGTATCGGAAAGAGAGGTGACACTAATGAGCAACATATGAGCACATGGCGGATAATCCATCATGTTGCGGTACCCAAGCTCCTGCTTGAAAAACTCCTCGTAGTCTGCATTCGCTGCCGTCACCACACTATAGTGCTCCGGCTGGTATGTTTGAATTACTACATTGCCCGGCAACTCTCCTCGGCCTGCTCGTCCACTGGCCTGAGTTAACAGGTCAAAGGTTCGCTCACCACTTCGGAAATCATTGGCGTTCAAAGACATATCTGCTGCCAACACACCCATCAGGGTCACCTTCGGAAAATCGTGACCTTTCACAATCATCTGGGTACCAATTAAGATATCCGCTTCCTCATTGGCAAAGGCGTTAAGGATATCCTGATGTCCCGTCTTGCCCTTGGTGGTATCCGCATCCATACGAAGAATGCGAGCCTCCGGGAACATTTTCTGCACCGCCTCTTCAATCTTCTGGGTGCCGGCCTTGAAGCCGCCGATATATTTGGAACCACAGGATGGGCACTTGTCCACCATTGGTGTGGTATATCCGCAGTAATGACAATGCAGCTTGCCGTCTCTGTGTATACTA
The DNA here is from genome assembly GCA_024690265.1 of Lachnospiraceae bacterium. Taxonomy (GTDB): domain Bacteria; phylum Bacillota; class Clostridia; order Lachnospirales; family Lachnospiraceae; genus XBD2001. The sequence goes on from JAILCW010000119.1 coordinate 8,752, forward strand.
AGGGACACGTCGCAGTGCGGGCACTTCATGACCTCTCCGCAAGCACGACAAGAAACGAATCCCATCATCCCCCGGCGATTGAGGAATAGCATGCTCTGCTCTCCCTTCTGTAGGCGGTCTGCTAACAGCTCCTGCAAGCGACGACTCAGTGGAGAACGATTGCCCTCTCGCAGTTCTTCGCGCAGATCCACAATCTCGCACTGTGGCAAGGCTCGCTCCTCTACGCGCTTGGTCAATTTCAATAAGCCATACTCGCCGGTTTGGGCCCGATGAAAGCTCTCTAGGGATGGGGTGGCACTTCCCAAGATTACCGAGGCTCCGGTGAGTTCTGCTCGATGCACCGCCGTCTCTCTGGCATGGTACCGCGGCACCTGCTCACTCTTGTAGGTCGGCTCATGTTCCTCATCAATGATGATGAGTCCCAAGTCCGGGAATGGTGTAAACAGCGCACTTCGCGGTCCCACCATAATCTGGATGTCACCCTTCTTGGCACGTTCGAACTGATCGTAGCGTTCTCCCGGTGACATACGGGAATTCAGGATGGATACTGCTTCCCCGAATCTCTGATAGAAGCGCATCACTGTCTGATAGGTCAGAGCAATCTCCGGAATCAATACGATGGCCTGTCGTCCCTGGGATAACACATGGGCAATCATCTCCATATAAACCTCGGTCTTGCCGCTTCCGGTGACACCATACAGCAAGTAGGGCTTACGAATCCCCATATCGTAATCTGCTGCAAAGGATTCCACTGCAATCTCCTGCTCCTCATTGAGGTTCACCTCTACACGCTTAGATGCATGGATGGTTCCTAAGGGATTGCGATAGTCACGCACGGATTCAATGGTAATCCATGCATTTTTCTCAAAATCACGAATGATGGTAGAAGCAATCCCAAGCTTGCCGGTAACCACATCCCAGGGGATGTCCGGCTGCTCCATCAGAGCCTCAAGGAGGCGTTGCTTCGGGATGCTGTGGCGCTTTCTAGATATCAGGTCCGTGTAGATGTCCTGCAGTTGCTTCTCATCTAGGGATAGATGGAGAACCTTCTTCTCCTTGGGCGCTGCCTTCTGCTTGATTGGAATCACGGTACGGAGGGCCTGATTCATGGTGGCCCCGTAATGGGACTTCATCCAATAGGCCAGTGCAATCAGGTGTGACTCGATTGGCACCGCATCAGACTTTAAGCGAGCAATTGGCTTAATCTTGGCCGGATCCCAGTTGGGTTCTGTTGTTAGATTTACAACATATCCTTCTCTGGCACGATTGCCCTGTCCAAAGGGAATCACCACCGGAGCGCCAACTTTTATCACAGATTCCAACTCTTCCGGTACGCGATATTGGAAGGTTCTATCCAGTTGTTCATGTGAAATATCAATAATAATGTCTGCGTATAGCATTATGCGCGACCTAACTCCTGTAACACTTCCTGAATGAGCACACGCTCATCCATTGGATACTTCTTGCCTTCGATTTCCTGATAATCCTCATGACCCTTGCCGGCAAGTACGATGATATCTTTTGGCTGTCCGTGCTCGATGGCGTACTTGATAGCCTCCTTACGATCAGCGATGGAGATATACTCGCCACCTGTCTTAGCGATACCGGTCTCGATATCTGCCATGATAGCCAGTGGATCCTCAAATCGTGGATTATCAGATGTAATAATGGTAAAGTCCGCAAGTCTTCCGGATACCTCGCCCATCTCAAAGCGGCGCAACTTGGAACGGTTACCGCCACATCCAAAGAGGCATACCAGACGACCCGGATTGTATTCTTTTAACGTAGATAATAAGCTCTCAAGAGCCATGGCATTGTGAGCATAGTCAATCATCAGTGCAAAATCATCAGAGACCTTAATCATCTCGATACGTCCCTTGGCCTTAGCAACGGCCAATGCCTTTTGCATGTTCTCCACTGTTACGTTGAAGTGGTGGCAGATTGCAATAGCGGTAAGGGAATTGTACACGGAGAATCGTCCCGGTACCGGAATCTCTACGTGGAAATTCTCCATGCCCTTCACATCATAAGCAACCCCTAAGTAGCCAGGCTTATGAATCAGCTCCATGTTATCTGCGAAGAAGTCCGCATCCTGTGCGAATCCATAGGTCTCCACTTCGCAGGTATGACCCTCAAGAATCTGCTCTAAGTGCTCATCATCCTTATTGAAGATGCCCTTCTTGCACTTTTTAAAAAGAAGGCTCTTGCAATGCAAGTAATCCTCAAAGTCTGCATGCTCATTCGGTCCAATGTGATCCGGCTCAATATTGGTAAAGATACCAATCTCAAAGGTGAAGCCATCTACACGATGCATCATCAGGCCCTGAGAAGATACCTCCATGACGCAAACATCGCAACCGGCCTTCAACATCTTAGCGAAGCTTTCCTGTACGATATAGCTCTCCGGCGTGGTATTGAGTGCTGGGATATGCTCCTCGCCGATGATGGTTTCAACGGTTCCAATCAATCCTACCTTGTAGCCTGCATTCTCAAGGATGGCCTTCACCATATAAGTGGTTGTGGTCTTACCCTTGGTTCCGGTGATTCCGATGACTTTCAAGGTATCTCCCGGATAATCGAAGTATGCAGCAGACAACATTGCTAAGGCTTCACGTGTATCAGCTACGCGGATAACGGTTACGTCCGCCGGAACTTCTACCTCTGCTTCTACCACCAATACCTTGGCACCGTTTGCTACCACGTCAGCTGCAACGCTGTGGCTATCGAAGGTTGCACCCTTCATACATACGAAGATGGAATCCTTCGTTACTTTACGTGAATCATATACTAACTCGGTGATATCGCCCTCCAGGCTTCCCTGTACTACGGTGTAATCTAATCTTTCCAATAATTCTTTTATATTCTTCAAGACAGTAGTCCTCCAATTCATAGTCCGTTATATTATAACATTTTTCTGTGGCCTACGGCATAAAAATAAGGACCCCCTATCCGTATTTTCCCGCGACGTCGCTCTCGCTTCCTCTACAAACGTAGCAGACACATACAAAGGTATTCATGCACCCATGAATACCTTTTAGTGCTGACGTTTGCAAAGGGTCGCTACAGAAAATAGGATATGGGGGTCTTTTTTATTTTTATGCCTTACTTGCCCATATATTTTTCTTCACAGTACTTGCATCTATATACTTCGTTCTCTGGATCGGTAAGAATGAAAATCTGATCTAACTCCTGCTCGATAGAGCTGATGCAACGTGGGTTCTGACAACGAATCACATTCTTCACTTCCTTCGGAAGGGACAGTGGACGCTTCTCCACGATTTCATCGTTGTGGATAATGTTTACTGTAATGTTATGATCGATGTAGCCAAGGATGTCGAGATCGATGGCATCTACCGGGCACTCAATTTTGATGATGTCCTTGTAACCCATCTTGTTACTCTTGGCATTCATAATCATCGCTGTGGTGCAGTGATCCAACTGGCCCAGCTTCAGGTAATCGTAAATCTTCATACTCATGCCGGCCTGGATATGGTCCAGCACGTATCCTTCATGAATTCCACTGATATTTAACATACGCTCACCTCCAAAAGGGTCAGGATTAAAGCCATTCGAACATAGACGCCATTCTGGGCCTGCTTGAAATACATAGCACGCGGGTCATCATCCACTTCTACAGAAATCTCGTTCACACGTGGCAATGGATGCAGCACCATCATATCTTCCTTGGCTAGGTCCATCTTGGCCTTGTCTAAAATGTAGAAGTCCTTCATACGCAGGTAATCTTCCTCGTTGAAGAAACGCTCTCTCTGTACACGTGTCATATACAGGATATCCAAATCCGGCATAGCGTCTTCTAATCGCTCTACTTCCACGTATGGAATATTATTCTTTTCTAATACATCTTCACGGATATAACTCGGAACCTTCAGCTCGTCCGGACTAATCAAAACAAACTTGATATTCGGATAACGAACCAAAGCATTAATAAGAGAATGAACGGTACGTCCAAACTTGAGATCGCCGCATAATCCAATGGTTAATTCCTTAATAGAACCACGGAGGGCACGAATCGTATATAAATCAGTTAACGTCTGGGTTGGATGTTGATGACCACCATCACCTGCATTGATGACGGGAATTCTAGAACGGGATGACGCTACCAATGGAGCACCTTCCTTGGGATGACGCATCGCACAAATGTCTGCGTAACTACTGATAACACGAATGGTATCAGAAACACTTTCGCCTTTAGCGGCGGATGAAGAATCAGCACTCTGGAAACCTAATACATTGCCTCCCAGATTCAACATAGCTGCTTCAAAACTCAATCGGGTGCGGGTACTTGGCTCATAAAAACATGTTGCCAGCTTCTTGCCTTCACATGCATGAGCATACTTGGATGGGTTCTTCTCAATATCGTAAGCAAGGTCCATAAGGTCCTCAAGCTCCGACACAGAAAAGTCCATGGGACTCA
>JAILCW010000112.1 GCA_024690265.1 Lachnospiraceae bacterium
ATACTGAAAGCACTTCTCCACTGCTTCGGATACATGTTCCCTGGTTAAGTCAATGAGCTTTACCTTGTGTCCCTCTGCTTTCAGATCATCTGCAAAGTGGCATACCGCATGCTTGGTATTGCCATGGATGGATGCATAACAGATCAGCACTCCTTCCTTCTCCGGACGATAGCTGCTCCAGATATTATACTTCTCCAGATAGAATCCTAAGTTCTCACGAAGTACCGGACCATGGAGCGGAGCAATCACTGCAATATCCAAGCCGCCGGCCTTCTTCAACAAGGCCTGAACACTCTGACCATACTTACCAACAATATTCAGGTAATAGTGAGATGCTTCCTGTTCCCACGGAATGTCATTACAAATCGCACCGAAGGTTCCAAATCCATCCGCAGAGAATAACACCTTCTCACTCTGCTCATAGGTCACCATAACCTCCGGCCAGTGTACCATCGGAGCCATAATAAACTGCAGGGTGTGACTACCCAGCGACAGCGTATCATTCTCTCCCACTACAAGGAAACGCTCTGAAAGGTCTTCCTGGAAAAACTGTGGAATCATCGCCTTGGTCTTGGCACTTCCCACCAGCTGCATATTCGGATACTTCATTGCAAGGTATGCCACATTGGCAGAATGATCCGGCTCCAAATGCTGAACCACCAGATAATCCGGCTCACGGTCTCCAAGTACCTGGGCCAAATTGTCCTTCCAGACCTGAGTTCCTCTGGCATCCACTGTATCCATTACTGCAATTTTATCATCCAGGATCACATAAGAATTATAAGATACTCCATCCGGCACCGGATACTGGCTCTCGAATAAATCCAAGGTGGTATCATCTGCACCCACATACCGAATGTTATTAGAAATGTCCATCTTCCTCATGCGTAAAAATCCTCCTTCTTCCATAAGCTTCGATAACCTCATTTTACTATACTTCCCTAAAAAAAGGACAAAAAAATACACTGGTTACCATCCATTGCCACCAGTGCATCCACCCGTTATAGGCGGTGAAGCCTATTATGCTAGAAAACCTCTTGAAATATCGAAGTTTACAGCCATTTCCTTAACATCTGTACGGCCATAGGTGTACCCTGCCACGTATTTCTCCGTGTTGGCCATCAGTGGAGCAGATGTGTCTGCTGCTGCCACCTCTACAAATGCTTCTCGTAACTCTCCCATGATTTTTTCCACCTGGTCAAAAATGGAAGCGTCCATCTTGTACGTTGCTCGAGCCAAAGCTCGCTCGCAGTACGTATATAATGTAAACAAATGATTGGAGATATCCTGTCGGAAATCCAAATCATCCTCTAAATGTCGTAATACCATAGAGGCATGGCGAATTCCTTCGCGATACGCCTGGGTTGCCTCTATCTTCTTTGCATAGTCCCGGGCCTCTTTTGCGCGTTGGATTTCCAACAAAGCTTCCTTAGTCTCAGATTCATATGCAAAAAATATGTCGAACAATACCACGATAATCTCGCTACGATTCCCACCGGATATTCGTTTGGTAAATACCTGTACTTGTTCCTTGTTCATGAATATTCCTCATGCTTTCTACTGTAACAACTGCAATGCCATCTGTGGCAATTCATTGGCCTGAGATAATGCGGATGTTCCCGCCTGCTGCAATACGTTATCCTTGGTGTACTCTACCATCTCTGTTGCCATATCAACATCTGCCATTCGAGAAATAGCAGCATTCATGTTCTCATGGGTTGCATTCAAACTGGATACGGTGTACTCCAAACGGTTGGTATATGCACCGAGGTTTGCACGAATATCATTTACGGTATTCAATGCCTCGTCCAACTTGGTCATAGCCTTCTCCGGACCACCAGCCTTGGTTACATCTACTTCATCGAGATATAAGTACTCGGATGAAATGGATGGAATACGTACGCGAATCTGCTGACCCATGTTGGCACCCACCTGGAGGTCCATAGGTCCAATATCGGTAACTTCACACTTGGTCACTGGATTCGTTGCATCATTTTTGTAACCAGCTTCTAACTTCATGGATAGGGAGAATCCCTCCACATCCTGGAACGTAATCTTGTTGCCTTCATGCTTAATGGTGCAGGTTAGATGATCCTTGAATAAAGACTCACCATTTGGATCCTTAATCATCGTAATTTCTGCTTCTGTACCGGTGGTATGGCTTGGTGTATTAGGCATGGTACTGAAGTTATATGCCAGATCAATCACACCGGCCACACCATATTCTTCGGACTTGATGGTTACGGTATTTCCCGTGAACTCCACCGTTGCTCCGCCAAGTTCTGCTGCATCACGGATAGCGCCCTGCTTCTGTTCATCCGTCATTCCCGCTTCAATCATGGCAGCCTTACCATTAATGGTAATACTTCCGGATTCATTCGGAAGTGTTGATAAATCAACGGTTGCCACTGCCTGAGTCGCCGCAGCAGTAACGGTAAAGTTGTAGAATCCTGCCTCTACACTGCTGGATGGAATGGCGCGGCTAAAATGATCTCCATATACGCGATTGGACAAAGAGCCATCCAACAAAGTCTTGGTATTGAACTCTGTAGCCTCAGAGATTCGATCAATTTCTTCTACTAAGTTGTTAATCTCTAACTGGATTGCTGCGCGGTCATTATCGGACATGGTGCCGTTGGCTGCCTGAACAGACAGTTCGCGCATACGCTGAAGCATAGACGTAACTTCGGTTAATGCTCCGTCAGCGGTATCTAATACACTGATACCATCGGAAGAGTTACGGCTTGCACGAGATAACCCATCAATCTGGGCATTCATTTTACCAGAAATAGCCATTCCGGATGGGTCGTCCTTGGCATGATTAATTCTAAGACCGGAGGACAAACGCTCCATAGATGCGGCTAAGGTATCCTCTGTTCGAAGAAGTTGCTTGTTGGTAATGACTGCGGAAATATTATTATTAATCTTCATATGGATACCTCTCTATATCTAGTATTATTAAAAAAACACAAAAAAATACACGGACTCAATTGCGACTAGTAGTCGTAACGTGCATCCATGCGTATTGTGAAACCATCCTTTGTTCCTTACACACTATATATCGGACTGGGGTTCCATTTTATGAACCCCAAATCCGAAGTTTTTCATTATTGTGTTATCTTACCAAGAACATCAATAAAGCAACGTGCCAAACCATACAATTTGCCAGTTTGTACTTCTGATTGTTCCGTCGTTGTCTCATAATCTGTTGCAACAGAGTCATAAATGCTATTGGCTTCAATGGTTTCATTCCAGCTAAAGGAAAGATTTGCAGCCATTCCGGCCTTTCTTGCAATGGCTTTTACCAGCTCCGCTTCATGTTCTGCAAGGGTTTGTCTAGTGGTCTGTCGAT
>JAILCW010000147.1 GCA_024690265.1 Lachnospiraceae bacterium
TTGACACTCAAGAACTTACGAAGCAAATAAGAGCCCATGGAGTGACCCAGGATAAAGAATGGCTTGTCCGGGTACTGCCCACGAATAATACGGTAATTAGTAAACATATCCTCCACCAGAGTATCACTCGGTGTATCGGTACGCATAATACCCCAATCCTCCTGATTACGAACGGACTCGCCATGACCGATATGATCATGTCCCATTACTACAAAGCCACGCTGGGTCAAGTACTCTGCAAACTCTGCATAACGCTCAATGTACTCAATCATACCATGGTTCAACTGAATGACTGCCTTCACCTCTCCATTGTCCGGCATCCACTTCACTCCGTGAATCTTGGTAGCGTCCTTGTCTGATGATTGAAAAGAATAATTCTCTGTAATCATACAACTCCCCCTCTCTGTTTCTTATTATATTCCCTACTCATACTTAGTTAAATCCATAAATCTTCTGTGCAATCTTGTAACCACCGGAAACAATAGCACGTCCGCCCTTGCCCGGCAAATGAAGAACTGCGCCGATAAAGCGATGACGCAACAGCAGATACAAACTACGATCCTTGGACTTAAGATAATCCCACAGCTCATCCATCTTGCGGAAGTTCTCCTCATCCTTGGAACGAATGGCAAGTACAGAAGAAATTGCTGTAATAATCTCCAAGTAATTGCGCATGTACTGCTTCACGTGACCATCAGAAAACTCCGTAGAAGTATATTTGTCAATCATCAGGCGATTCACACGAAGCTGCTGGTCAATACGCTTAATCATAATCTGCTCATTGACGGACTGATCATCACGTCCAATGAAGTACAAATAGAAATTCACATCCAAATAGTAGATAGTCTCAACATTTGGCAATGGATTAAATACAAACAGATTATCCACATAGAAGGTATGCTTTGGCAACTCTAATCCACAATCACGCAATAACTGTGTGCGATAAATAACAGAGTGCATCAAGATATACTTGCCCATTGGCATGCGACGCAAATCTTCCCAATGAAGGATCTTATTCGGCTCAATATACTTGCGATACTGCATAACCTTCTTGTGCTTCGCACCCTGCTTGTCATAGATAAAGTTACTAATCAAAAGGTCCAACGTACCGTGAACATTGCCAGCCTCATCCTCTTCGATGAACTCCTTCAGCTTAGCCAAAATCTGCTTCAACGCCTCAGGATCCACCTTGTCATCAGAATCCACAACCTTGTAAAAAACACCGGTAGCATTACGGATGCCGGCATTAACAGCTTCACCATGGCCACCGTTCTCCTGATGAATGGCTCGAACAATGGTAGGATACTTGGCAGCATACTCGTCTGCAATGCGAGCGGTGCCGTCCTTAGATCCATCGTTCACTACCAAAATTTCTACATCCTCACCGCCTACCAGCAGAGATTCAATACAATTCGCCATATATGCTTCCGAGTTATAACTTGGAATAGCGATACTTAATACCTTCATAATTCTCACCCTTACGATTATTTTTATCCCCATACGAGGAACACCATGTATTTTATATTACACTATTTGTATTAAAAATTCATTGAAAATGTGTAATCATCACCTGCAGGCTCTCTTCATCGCGGAAAACGTTGATGGATGGATAATAGGTAATCTTGATGGTATCATGGCTTGCCAAGTATTCATCCATCGTCTCGGCATCGCCAAAATACAATGCATCCATACTACGTCCATTCGTCAGTCGCAGGCGCAGCTTCCGATACTGCTTTTCTTTTCCAATCTGAAATACCCGCTCTACTCGCAGGTCCTTGTCAGCAAAACATGGCTTCTCGTTGCCGTTGCCAAAAGGCTCCAGGGCATCTAACTGATGCACCAAATCCATGGTGATATAAGAAAGCGGCATAGGTACATCAATTGATACCTTCGGCTGCAAATCTGTTTCGCTAAGGTTTGCCCGGGCATTCATCTCCCGACGAAAACCGTCGATTGCATCCCGCTCCAGAGATAATCCTGCAGCCATAGGATGACCGCCATAATACTTCAGGTATTTGCTGCACTCCTCCATCTTTTCATTCATCACATAGGACTCAATGGATCGTCCACTACCTTTTACATACTCGGCGCCATCTGATAATACGAAGGTTGGTCGATAAAAACGTTCCTTCAGCCTTCCTGCCACGATACCATTCAGGCTCTCATGCAAGCCTGGCACATAAACCACCAGTACCTGATCATTTTCCAGATGTTCTTTTTCAATGATATCCAGCGCTGCTTCAACGCCCCGCTCCGTCATCTCCTTGCGTTCTTCATTGAGGCGAATCAGCTCTTCCGCACGTCGAATGGCCTGATTGGGTTCTGTTTCCTGCAGCAATTCCAATGCCAGAGTTGCCGTATCCAGTCGACCCGTTGCGTTAAAGCATGGTCCCAAAACAAAGCCAATATGATATGCAGAAAGTGCCGATGCATCGATACCGCTTCGCTCCATCAGCGCATGAAGTCCGATGTTTTTCGTACGTTTCATTTTGTCTAATCCGGCGCGAACGATGGCTCGATTCTCGTCCTGCAACGGCATAATATCTCCCACCGTTGCAAAGGCTGCCATCTCCAAAAAGTCAAACGCCTCCCGGCGGGGAATACCGCAATTCTCATATAGTCCGAAGATTAACTTCCAGGCCACTACAGCGCCACATATTTCCTTGAAGGGATAAGTGCAGTCCGGCTGATGGGGATTCACGACCGCCAGGGCCTCCGGTATCTTGTACACTCGCTTGCCCTCTGCCTCTTCATAGTGCAACTGATGATGGTCGGTAATAATCACCTCCATTCCTAATGCTCTGGCCTCCTCCATAGCAGGAAAGGCAGAGATTCCATTATCGCAAGTCACCACAAGTTCCACACCATCAGCTTGGGCCTGCTGCATCATCTGAGGGTTGACTCCATATCCATCTTCGATACGATGTGGAATGGCATAGTCCACGTTACCCCCGCATCGACGAATACCCTCTGTCAGGATATAAGTGGAACATATTCCATCAATATCATAATCTCCAATGACACGGATATGCTTTCCATCTTCGATAGCATTTTTCAAAATATTAGCTGCCAAGAGCAGATCCTTCATCAGGGTTTCATCATGCAATTGTTCTAATGTAGGATGCAAATAATCACCCATAGCTTCTTCTGGGATGCCACGGTTTACCATAATCCTGGCTATAACCGGATCAATGCCATACTTGGTTGCAATCCCATAAAAGTCAGCCTTCTTCGCCTGAACCATCCATTTTTCCATAAGTTAAGACCTTTCTGTCTTTGATTCTAACAGTATAACACAGGTTTTGAGCCCTGGGGACGGGGTCAAACATCTGAATTTTCTAATATTTTCATTGTTATCGTATAAATAAAGTGATAATATAGGGCTATGAGATAATGTGTGTGGGCGAAAGGCCCACGGATTAGGAGGGTTTTACATGAATAAAACAGAATTGATTGATGCTGTAGCAAAAAGTGCAGGCTTATCCAAGAAGGATGCCACCAATGCTGTTAACGCATTGACCGAGACCATCACCAAGACCTTAAAGAAAAAAGACAAGGTTCAGTTGGTTGGCTTTGGTACATTTGAAGTTGGCAAGCGCGCTGCTCGTACCGGCCGCAATCCTCAGACTGGTGCAGAGATCAAGATTAAGGCTGCTAAGGTTCCGAAGTTTAAACCTGGCAAGGCTTTAAAGGATGCTGTTAATAAGAAAAAATAATATTCTTTTTAGGAGAGTATAATTTCAGGGGAAAGGAAAAGCGTTCCGTTACGGAACGCTTTTTCTTTGCTATTTATTCTTCTCAAATTCCTCCAGCAGCATATATAACAACTCGTACAACTGCTTAGTCTTATCCTCACCGATACAAATACACTTACGCATCTCAGAAGGCACACCTAAAGCCTCTTCTCTCAGAGCCTCTCCCTCCGGTGTAATACTGATAATCAGATTACGCTCATCTTCCTTGGAACGATGACGCTTGATATAGCCCTTGGACTCAAGCTTCTTCAAAAGTGGTGTTAAGGTTCCGGAATCCAGATACAGATTCTTGCCAATCTCCTTAACATTCATCTCCTTCTTCTCCCACAGTACCATCATGGTAATATACTGGGTGTACGTCAAATCCAATGCATCCAGAAACGGCTTGTAATGACGAACCACTTCCTTGGAACATGCATAAAGCGGAAAGCACAACTGATTCTCTAGTTTTAAGCAATCAAAGCGTGCATCTTTGTCCGTGTCTCTTCCCATATCTCTATACTCCTAAATGTTTTGATGTCAAATATTATACTCCAACAAAATACTATGTTCTTTACCATTATATTGTATGCAATTCTTTAGGAAAATCAAGTAGTTTTCCCTAATTTTTCTTGATCAAAACGCTTTATTTCGTCTATCTTACGGCATTGAAGCTACGTCCAAAAGCATGTATGCTAATAATAGATAGTAAAAGTCATCCCACATGGAGAGAAAAAATGAAATATGTAAATCAATTCCTGGTGATCATCAGCATCTCCTTTTTAGGAGAAGTGATCCACCACTTCATTCCCCTTCCAATCCCAGCCAGCATATATGGCATGATATTGTTATTCTTGCTGTTGGAGCTCCAAATCATCAAACCGGCCCAGATTAGGGAAACCTGTGACTTTATGATTCAGGCCATGCCGGTGATGTTCATTCCGGCAGGTGTTGGCCTATTGGAAAAATGGGGCTACATCAGCGACATCTGGCTTCCACTCCTGGCTACCCTGGCCATCTCAACGGTAATCGTTATGGCAATCTCCGGTTGGGTCACCCAGTTTGTGAATCGTCGCTTCGGTTCCGGAAAGGAGGATGCATCATGAGTTTGTTCAATGAATCCGTCTTCTTTGGCGTCAGCATCACCCTCTTCACCTACTTCCTGGGCGTCTGGGTGAAAAACAAGCTGAAGCTGGCTATCTTTAACCCGCTGTTAATCTCCATTATCCTGATTATCCTCTTTTTGGCAGGAACCGGCATGGAATACAGCGTATACAGCACCGGAGCCAACCTGATTTCCTACATGATTACCCCGGCCACCGTGTGCCTGGCCCTTCCTATGTACGATCAGATGGAAGCGCTGAAAAAGAACGCCGCCGGCGTCATCTGCGGAATTATCTCCGGATGCATCACCAGCGGAGTCTGCGTACTGGCTTGTACTTTGGTATTTCATTTTAACCACCAGATTTACCTGACACTGCTGCCGAAGTCCATCACTACCGCCATCGGTATCGGACTTTCGGAGGAAATGGGCGGCATCACCACCGTCACGGTCCTGTCCATCATCATCACCGGAATCATGGGCAACATGATTGCCGAGGGCTTCCTGAAGCTTATCCGCGTCACTGATCCGGTGGCCAAGGGCATTGCCATCGGCACCTCTGCTCACGTCATGGGCACCGCCAAAGCCATGGAGCTAGGCGAGACCGAGGGCGCCATGAGTTCCCTCTCCATTGCCGTAGCCGGCGTAATGACCGTGGTTGTTGCACCGCTGTTTGCGATGTTGTGGTAAAAACAATAGGGCCCCGATTACTCGAAGCCCTAACATAAAAAAGTCACTCCCGTATTCGTGCATGATACTCAACTCCACTACATTTTTTATCGAGAATATCAATCAAGAGATCTGCAATATAGGCCGCGGCCTCTGCCGGCGGAACGCCAACACGACTAATGTTGGATACCACTGTATACTCAGACTCAAGCATGTCCGGTCGTGGATTATAAGCGATATATGCAGACATACTTTCTGATGTCAAAAGCCCCGGTCTCTCACCAATCAACACACAGGCTAGTTTTGCATGCAAAAGTGGTGCAATGGTTCGAGTGGTATTGACGCGACAATAACGTACAAAAAACGGCGTACCCAAGCTAATATTCTGACTTCGTAATTCCGCTTCAATTGCTCCATATAGGTCTGGAATATTGGCCGCAATAGCTGGGGAACAAAGGCCGTCCCCAAAGTAAATTTGCACATCCACATGATGCTTGCATCGCTGTGAGATTTCTTTTTTTGTCTCTTCTGAAAACAAGCGTCCCAAATCCGGTCGTTTTAACATCTCTTGCTTATCTGCGCAAAGAGTTTTGACCTCAAAAACTCCTATAGATTTTACAACATCCTCCGGAACCTCCTCAAATACAGCATCATTTGCCGCAGCATGGTCCTGGAGAAATTTCAAGTATGCATCCGTCTTGTACCTGGCCCCCGCGTGTCCTATTCCAATCCTAGCCGGTGTTGCCTTCTTCAATACTTCCATTTGTTCTGGATTCTTATATTCCTTCATCTTCAACACCTTCATCTTATAAATATTGTTGGGTCTCCAAAATTCTCGCCCGGTTTCCCATTTACCCATATCCCATTCGCCTGAAGCCAAGCATCAAATTCCGGTATCGCCGTCTTTTTTGTCAGTTCCCTAACTGCTGCAACATCATGATACCCAGTGGACTGATACATCAGCATGACATCATCGCCCTGTGGTAGTCCCATAACATAATGACAACCAGCTGCAGCAAGTAAGATAAAAAGGTTCTCAATATCATTCTGGTCCGTCGGCATATGGTTGGTATAACAACAATCGCACCCCATCGGGAGTCCATGCATGTGTCCACAGTAAACATCCTCAAGTCCCGCACGAAGCAATTCTTTTGCATCAAATACATATTCCGGTCCCATAAAACCAACAACGGTATTCACAAGAAATGGTTTATAATGTCTCGCCAATCCATAACACCGATTTTCCATTACGCCTTGGTCAGCACCAAAATGTGCATTGCTGGAAAGTTCTGAGCCCTGTCCTGTCTCAAAATACATGACATTTGGACCCTTTGCCGAGCCTTCTGCTCGAAACATCGCGTTTGCCTCTTCCAGCATCTCTACCGTAACACCAAACGCATCCAAAGCCGCTTGGCTACCGGCAATCGATTGAAAGCAAAGGTCCGCTTTTGCTCCTGTCTTCAACGCATTCATCTGCGTCGTCACATGAGAAAGCACGCAGGTTTGTGTGGGTATTTGAAAGGTATCTCTTAGATTTCCCAACATATTCCAGATATTTATTGTCGATTCCACGGTATCAATTGCCGGATTTAATCCCAGCACCGCATCTCCCACACCATAGGAGAGCCCCTCGAGTGTTGACGCAATCACACCGTTGCCATCATCTATCGGATGGTTGGGCTGAAGTCTACTTGCAAGCACATTCTCCCCACCAATCGTTGTATTGCAAGTTGCTTCGATATGAAGTTTTTTACTTGCGTACATTAAATCCAAATTGCCCATTAGCTTGGCTGTTGCCGCAATCACTTCACTTGTTAAGCCTCGACAGATTTCGAGTATTATGTCTCCATTTTGTGCAGCCAAAATCCATTCCCGCAAATCTGCCATGGTTACATTCTTTACTTTTTCAAAGGCCGCTCTGTCTAAGTCATCTATGATAATTCTCGTAACGGAATCCTTATCATAGGGAACCGCCGGATTTTCCGTTATCTCGCCAACGGTTAACCTTGCTAAAACTTCCTTAGCTGCAACACGCTCCATTTTGGAACATGCCCCGACCCCCGCAAGGGTATCTCCCGATTTTTGTTCGCTGGCTTTTGCCAGCACTTCTTTTATGGAATTAAAGGTATACGTATGACTACCTATCATCTCTTTTAGAATCATGACATCACCTATTTTCAAAAATCAAACTTTTTACGACTACTGGAATCACCTGCCGATTAGCCAAGGGTTCTCCAATGTCGATAAAATCTCCTTCTTCACAGCTGATACTATCCAGACATACGAGACATTTTTTTCTACCAATGCGTCTCCTTAAGGCCTGCCCCAGTACCTTCGCCAAATCATTCTGTACAATGATGATTGGGATACCATCTGCATCAATTTCTTTTTGATAGCTTTCTACAAGTGTATTGGCCACCTGCTCGATATTCGAAAATGATGAGATATTTTTTGCAGAAAAAGTTACCGCATAATGGTTATGCATTGACCTTGCATCCTTCGATTCCCAAGCCTCAGTTTCCATAGCCGTTTCTTGTTGTCGTCGCTTTAACTCCGCAATGCTTTTTCCAAGCTCCGCTATATCTTCGATGCAATCCAGCTTCAGGGAATATACCGGTATATTCTTCATTGGAAATCTGCCTTTTTGATTCATAATCGTGCTTCCGGATATTTCCATAGAATAATTACCGGCGCCAACCACCGTCGCACTTACGGTTTCAACCGCTTCCTGAATCCTGTAGGAATCGAAATCCTTACAGCAATTCAGCGTTTTTGCCAAAAGCATACCGATATCGCCATACGCAAAATCAGTCAGCGGATGTTTCATACAGTTTGCAACTCCGCCGGAAAACGTAATCACATCCGGTACTATTTCTCCATCCAACGCGTTACAGTGCTTGGCAATTTCTTTTACCATTAAAAGGCAAAGTTCCTTTAATTTTGAAATGGTTGGCTCCAATAGGGAATCTCCGATTTTTAAATCCACCGAATGCCCCACGAGCATAGGGACAAGAACACTCGATATATACGTAATACGTTCCCCATCTGTTTTTATCAGACGGCCTCCAATATTGATGCAGTCCGTAGCCACGACCTCTCCATTTTTAAAGAACGAAAAATTTGTCGTTCCACCTCCAATATCAATGTTTGCCACAATACCAGTCATGCTTTTTGATAACTCTGCGGCACCTGCACCTTTCCCTGACAATACAGATTCCAAGACAGGACCGGCAGAAGCCACTACAAAGTCCCCTGCGATTTCTGAAAGGGAAGATAATACGGCCTTGGCATTTCTCTTTCTCGCCGTTTCTCCCGTAATAATAACTGCTCCGGTATCAATGTCCCGTGGTGTGTATCCAGCTGCCATATATTCCTCCAGGACGATTTTCAAAACTTCTTCTGCATCAATTTGTTCGTCATTGATGAGCGGGGTGAAATGAATTCTGCTTCGATACAGAATTTCCTTCTTTACCACTTCAATTTTTGGTACAGAACCAAATCCACCGGTATTCGCCAATGTTAGCCTGCTAAATATCAACTGCGTGGTAGACGTTCCGATATCAATTCCTGCGCTTATGATTTGATTTTTTTCCATATGATTTGTTCACTTCTTACCATTATGAAACAAACAGCCCAAACCATATGGATTGGGCTGTCTATGCAAGTATGAAATTCCTTTTTCGAAAGAAACCTCACTTTAAATACTTTTTTTCCATCTTAAATCTTACCGTTCTCTTCGGATCGACAACCTGACAAATCTCAAGATTTCCGACTGCGCTCATAAGCATTCCTGCATCTTGAATACTATAGCTTTTCTTCTCTTGAATATGCTTACACATTTCTGAAGTAGCAATATAAATTGCTTGTTCCAAATCTTTATCCGATGCAATGGAATATAATGCATCTTGGGTTTCAAGAAATGGAGTACGCAGTTCTTTACCCTTGAGCACCTCCACAGATACTTGAACCACCGCAGGGATTTCAATTCCAGAGACCATGATTTCTCCATCGCCCATGTTGGCATGCACATCCCCCATTGCGAGAAGCGCGCCTTCCACGGAAACCGGTAGATAGAGCGTTGCCCCCTCTCCAATTTTTGTGTTGTCCATGTTACCCCCATGATTGCCAGGCTCTCCGCAGGGGATCGCCGCCCCTGCCGGAGCCACTCCTATCACACCAATCATTGGCGTACATGGAATCTGAATCTCCTCATTATACTCTGCGACGTCACCGGATACTTTTATGATTTTGACCTTGTTCTCCGTAAAATCATTTCCCAGAACACCATCTCCGGATATGGCAACCATCACGCCATATTCACCAAGTTCCATCTTTTCGATTTTTACTTTCAGTATGTCACCCGGTTTCGCACCCTCCACAAAAACTGGACCGGTGGCCGGATTGATAAAATCCCAGTCAATTGTCTCCACCTTTTGCTCTTCGCTAGTTATCTGGTTGCAGAAACAATCTTTGGTGTGAAATCTTAGTGTTTCACCGGAAGCCACATGCATCACCGGCTCATTCTCTTGCGAGAAACTATAAATATACTTGTCTTTTACTTCTAACATAATTAAAATCCTCTTTTGTATTCGTCGGTATCTTTAGTGTATATACTCTTATAGCTTTACATCCTTTACGTAGAAGTTCCAGAACCATGCACCGGTCAAATCGTCTACTCCACCTTTGACTCTTTTATTTACTGTGAACAACCAATTCTGATGCATATAAACATAGTTTGGAATGTTTTCATTAATGACATCCAATGCTTCTAACATCGTCTCCGTACGCTCAACACTATCACTGGAAGCAGCCTGCTTGTTCAATAATTCATCCAGTTTTGCATCTTCATAAGCGCATGCATTAGATCCACCATCACCGGTGTTTGCAGATGCATACAGCGGTACTAGATTACCCGAAGGGTCAGGGAAATCGGATGACCATTCGAACAGTGCAATATCATATGGTCTTACGCCACTTTCATCGATACCGGATCCAAACTGATAAGATACGATTTCATCATTGGATACCTTATTGATGGTTACATTAATGCCAATCTCTGCCAGACTCTGCTGTAAATACAAAGCAACAGAGTTGTCAAATGATCCCTCATCTGTCATCAACTCACAGTCAAAACCATCCGGATACTTGGATGCTGCCAATGCTTCCTTTGCCTTCTCCAAATCATAGCTATAAGGAGGACACTTCTCAGAAACATATGCGTCCCACTGATCCTTTTCAAATAGGAATAAACTTTCCGGAAGCGGAATACCATTCGAGGTTTCTCCTTCTCCATATTCCTTAATCAAATCCTTTTGAAGCATTTCATCATCAATCGCATAGGAAATTGCACGTCGAACATTGACATCATCAAATGGAGCCTTCTTACAGTTGAAGGAAAGGAAACGCAATCCCCAAGAAGGAATGGATGACAACTCCACTTCATCACTATCCTTAACCGTATCCAGCATCTCAACCGGTGTCTGAAGATTGATATCAATCTGACCGGAAGTTGATGCCATCACACGTGTGGTATCTTCTGTAATAATCTTAAATGCAATCTTTTTTACATCTGGAACTTCAGCTTCTTTATTCCAGTAATTCTCGTTGTAGCTAAGTGTAAGCTGATTTCCAACATCCCAGCTGTCACATACATACATTCCGGTTCCCAGAACACCGCCATCCGGAGTACCATAATCGTCCGGATGTGCTTCCACATATGCTTTGCTGTGAATCATACCGCCGGTTGTTGCAAAGGTATGCTTCCAGAGTGCGTCCGGATGGATAAGATGAACCGTAATCTGCCAGTCACCGGTCTGCTCAATGCTATCAACACTGTCATACATCCATGCGATATAGGATGCCAAAGCTGGATCCTGATAACGCTCTAAAGAAAACATGACATCGTCCATTGTCATTGG
>JAILCW010000150.1 GCA_024690265.1 Lachnospiraceae bacterium
AGCAGGTTAGGCTTGGGGCGACCCGGCCGACCTGCTTAAAAAATACCTAAATTAATTAAAAGAGTTAAGCAACAAAGGAGTAAAAAATGAAAGACAAACGTTTAGGCATCCATCTTGCCATGGGTCCGGTATTGTACCTGATAATCAGTCTTGGATTGGGCAAGACCGGAGTGATTGATTACACCGCGGCCAAGGGTATTGGTACTGCAGTGTGGATGATTTATTGGTGGGTGACTCGTCCGGTGGATATTACCGTCACAGCATTGTTACCGGCAGCCATCAATGCGATTTTTAATATTGCACCCATGGAAGGCATCATTAGTCAGTATGCATCCAGCAGTATCATTCTGATTTTTGGTTCCTGTCTGTTGACTGCTCCATGGAGCGAGATTGGATTGGATAAGCGTATTTCTCTGAAGGCGTTATCCTTAATTGGACCATCCATGAAGTCTCAGATTACCGTGTGGTTATTAGCAGCAGTAGTACTGTCTAATATGATGCCAAACGTTGTGGTAGTAGCTATCTTTACACCGATTGCTGTATCGATGTTGGCTGCAGCAGGATACGAGGATATCAAGAAGTGTGAGGCGGCAACTCCAATCCTGTGCGCCATTGCCTGGGGTTCTCAGGTGGGTGGAGCAGGAACACCATTAGGCGGTGCTATGAACATTACCGCCATCAAGTTCATTGAGGACTACACGGGAACCGAGTTTATGTATGTTGACTGGATTACCCGTATGCTGCCATACACCATTATTGCAACGGCTGCGGTACTTGCTGCAATGCTGTTAAAGCCAATGAAGACCACTTCCCTGGAGGGAACCAAGGAATACTTCAAGAAGTGTTATGCGGAACTTGGTCCAATGAAGAAGGATGAGAAGATTAGCATGGTGCTCTTTGTGGCAGCAATGCTTGGTTCCTTCATCCGCCCACTATATGCAGACTTACTACCGGGATTGGTACCGGCTTATTTGTTCCTGATTCTCGGATTGGTGAACTTCTTCATTGTGTCTGCAAGCAGCCACAAGTTGCTTCTTACATGGGAGAGCGCACAGCGTGAAGTAATGTGGGGCATGTTGCTCTTGTTTGCCGGCGGTTTGGCGCTCGGCCAGATCCTTACCGATTCCGGTGCTAACGATGTGATCGCAGGTGTTATTTCGAATGCCAACTTAAGCGGTGGATTCGTTACGGTATTGGTATTTACAGTCTTTGCCTGCGTGATCTCTGAGATGACTAACAGTACCGTGTCCGCAGCAGTGACATTGCCAATCGTTATTGGAGTAACCCAGAAGATGGGATTGAACCCAATCCCATATATCTTTACTACCTGTATGGCAATGAACTATGAATCCTTGCTTCCGGTTAGCGTTCGAGCAATCTCAGTTTCCTACGGATTGGATGCTGACAAGCTGATGAAAAATGGTTTGCCGGTAACTATTATTCGTATGGTAGTAGCGGCACTTGTGGGCTACATCATGATGATGCTTTGGCCTGGTTTTGGGAAACTCGGATGAGATTTAGTAGACATATACAAAAATAACTTAAACAAATTAAGCAAAGTAACAAAAAACATTTTATGAGACAAAAAGCTATTGATTATTCCCGTAAATAGGATATGATAATCATTAGTTAAAACATTTAATCAATGTAATGATTGGGAGGCAATATCAATGAAATTTTTCTTAGACAGCGCGAAACTAGACGAAATCAAATACGCTTACAACACTTTCGGTATCGATGGTGTTACTACGAATCCACGTCACATTATGTTAAGTGGCAAGCCATTCATGACAGCAATTACAGACATTGCTAATTGGATTAAGGAAGAAGGATTGGAAGGTGTAGATAAGTTTCCAGTTTCCGTTGAGATTAATCCACATTTTGACAATACCGAAGACATGGTGAAGATGGCACGTGAAGTTGCTAAGATTTCTCCGAACTTCGTTATCAAGATTCCAGCAATCGAAGCCGGTGTCGCAGCAGCTCGTATCCTTGAGAAGGAAGGTATTCGTACCAACGTAACCTTGATTTTCTCCCCATCTCAGGCAATTCTTCCTGCTAAGAACGGATCTTTATTCGTATCTCCATTCATCGGCTGGAAGGAAGCAAACGGAGAGGACTGCAAGCAGTACATCAAGGATATCGTAGACATCTATAAGAACTACGGATTCTACGGCAAGACCGAGATCATCTGTGCAGCTATCCGTACACCAAAGCAGATTGCTGATTGTGCAGTAGCAGGTGCTGACATCGTAACCACCGGTTTGGCTGTATATCAGGATTGCATGAAGCATGCATACACCACTCAGGGTCTTGGAACCTTCTGTGATGCATGGGATAACACAGAAGGTAACTAATTAGGGGGAAGAGATAACTATGAAGATTGGATTTATCGGACTTGGCATCATGGGTGAGTCCATGTGCGAGAACATTGTTAAGAAGCATGATGATACCGTATACGCTTTCGATTTTGTTAAGGAAAAGGTTGATTTATTAGTTTCTAAGGGAGCAGTTGCTTGTGCAGACTCCAAGGAACTTGCAAAGAATGCAGATGTTATCATCTCCATGGTTCCAAAGAGCGAGCATTCCCGTGCTGTATACGAAGGTATCTTAGAAGAACTGAATGATACCAAGTTCTGTATTGATATGAGTACTATCGATCCTAGCGTTTCCGTTGAGATTTCTGAGATGGTTAAGAAGACCGGAGCACACTTCATCGACGCACCGGTAGTTAAGAGTAAGCCGGCAGCTATCGCAGGTACCCTTGGTATCTACGTTGGTGGATCTGTAGAGGATTACGAGAAGGCACGTCCAATTCTTTTATACATGGGCGAGAATGTTATCCGTATGGGCGACAATGGCAAGGGACTTGTTATGAAGATTTGTCACAACGCTTTGGTTTCTCAGATTCAGAATGGTGTCAATGAAACCATTACACTTGCTAAGGCTAACGGAATCTCCATTCCAGCATTCGCTGAGGCAATTTCCTACGGCGGTGGCCAGAACTTCTACCTGGATGGTCAGGCACCTAAGCTAGACGCAGAGGATTACACCACAGCATTCTCTATTGAGAACATGGCCAAGGACGTTAACATCTGCTGCAACCTTGCTAAGGAATGTGGCGTTAATATGCCGGGCGAGGAGAACGCTAGACGCGTATATGAGACAGCTCTTTCTAAGAGCATGGGCAAAGAAGACTTCCGAGCAACCATCAAGGTCGTTCGCGA
The DNA here is from genome assembly GCA_024690265.1 of Lachnospiraceae bacterium. Lineage (GTDB taxonomy): Bacteria > Bacillota > Clostridia > Lachnospirales > Lachnospiraceae > XBD2001. Next base: position 3,228 of record JAILCW010000150.1, read on the forward strand.
AGCATAAGAAGTAATTAAGGGGTAAACAGGGGGATATATGTTATCACATCTTAATCAAGTCAATGACGTGAAGATCCATTCTGTATTTGACGAAGAGTTCAAGACTTTCGGCAATGTAGTTACCGGTTATGATTTTTCCGAATTGGTTTCCTATATGGAGACCAAGACGGAGATTCCGGAGCAGGGCAACATCTATGTAGCAAGTGTTCCGGAGATGGAAGCTATGCCGATTACAGAACAGGTTCAAAGCGAATTCTATGGTGGTATGCCAATTCAGGTTGGCTACTGCAACGGACGTAACTCCACCTATAACGGATTTGAATATCATAAGGGTAGCGAGATTAATGTGGCAATTACCGATTTTATGCTGGTACTCGGACATACATGGTTGATTGCCAATGACGGAACCTATCGTGTCGAAGATGCAACGGTATTCTTCGTACCGAAGGGCACCGCAATTGAAATGTTCCAAACAACCCTTCACCTTTCTCCTTGTAAGATATCTGACGATGGCTTCCGCGGAATCGTAATTCTTCCGAGGGGTACCAATACCCCTCTGGAGAAGAAGCCGGCGAATCGCGAGGGCGAGAACAAGCTCTTGCTTCAGACGAACAAGTGGGTGATTGCTCATCCTGAGCGTGAACCATTGATTAAGCAGGGTGCTTTCCCTGGATTACTTGGAGAGAATAAGGAGTTGAAGTACTAATGCAGTTAAATATCCAAGGTACTTCCTTTTCTGTGGAGCACGATGGTAAAGAAGTTTTTTCTTACGCACCGGGCAAGCCACTGGTTTATGTGGGACATGGTAAGGAAGACGTATTAATGTATCGCGGAAACTTCCGCATCGAGGATTACGTAGATGAACGTACTCCACTGGAAGTAACTAACCTGCTTCCAACTGAGGATGGTTTGGTAGCAACCTTTGGTTGGGAATTGGAGATGACAATCTCTATTAATGGAGATTTGTGTGAGATTCGATTCCTACAGTTGAATGAGAACATCAACCGATTCTGGTTCCGTACGACTTCTAACACAGAAGAGCACTTGTACGGCTGTGGTGAGCAGATGTCCTACTTCGATTTGAAGGGACGTCACTTCCCACTGTGGACCAGTGAGCCGGGTGTTGGTCGCGACAAGACCACTTACATCACCTGGAGAGGGGATGTGGATGGTATGAGCGGCGGTGATTATTATCACACAAACTTCCCTCAGCCAACCTATGTATCATCCAACAAGTTTTATGTACACGTACAGTCTACGGCTTATGCAGACTTTGACTTCCGCAATGATGCGTTCAATGAACTTCAGATTTGGGAAGTGCCGGAGTTTATCCGCATCGAGGGCGCAAGCTCTTTTGTAGAACTGTTAGAAAAAGAAACCGCATTTTTGGGTCGTCAGCCGGAACTTCCGGAATGGGTTTACAACGGATTGATTATTGGAGCACAGGGCGGTAATGAACGCAGCTTTGGTATCCTTGATAAGTCTATAGAGGCTGGTGTCAAGGTAGCAGGTTTGTGGTGCCAGGATTGGTGCGGTAAGCGAGTAACCAGCTTTGGTAAGCGGCTTCAGTGGGATTGGAAATTCCATCAGGAAATGTATCCGAACCTGCCACAGAAGATTGCAGAACTTCATAAGAGAGGTATCAAGTTCTTAGGATATATCAATCCATATCTGGTGAAGGACGGCGCACTCTTTGAAGAAGGCAAGAAGCACGATGTATTTGCCAAGAAGGCCGATGGTTCCTTGTATCTGGTAGATTTCGGTGAGTTTGACTGTGGTGTCATTGATCTTACCAAGCCGGAAGCATATCAGTGGTTCAAGGATGAGGTCATCAAGAAGTATTCCATAGACATCGGAATTGATGGCTGGATGGCAGACTTTGGCGAATATCTTCCAACGGATGACATTGTACTTGCCAGCGGTAAGGATGCAATGAAGGAACACAATCACTGGCCGGCATTATGGGCAAAGTGCAACTACGATGCAGTATCCGAAAGTGGCAAGTTAGGTGAGGTTGTTTACTTCATGCGTGCCGGTGGGATTGGATCTCAGAAGTATTGCACACTGCTTTGGGCAGGTGATCAGTCTGTAGACTTTACCAGACATGATGGTTTGTGCACAGTTATCTGTGCAGCATTATCTTCGGGTATGATTGGCTGTGGTTTGAATCACAGTGATATCGGCGGATACACTTCCTTGTACGACAACCTTCGTACCAAGGAAGTATTCCTCCGCTGGGCAGAAATGGCTGCATTTACACCGGTAATGAGAACCCATGAGGGCAATCGACCGGATACCAACTTCCAGTACTACGACGATGATGATTGCGTAAAGCGTTTGGCGCGTTTGACCGGTATCTATACCAAGCTTGCTCCACTGATGAAGCAGCTGGTTAAGGAAAATGCAGATCATGGTACTCCGGTACAGCGTCCATTGTTCCTCCACAACGAGGGGGATGCCCGCAGCTACACCGAACAGTTTGAGTATCTGTTAGGAGAACATGTACTGGTAGCACCGGTTTATACCGAGGGTGCAACTGAGCGAGAGGTATACCTGCCAAGTGATGGTTGGGTGCACCTGTGGACCGGCAAGGAATATGGCAAAGGGGATTGCGTAGTTCCTGCCGAGCTTGGTGACACACCGGTATTCTACAAGAAGGGCTCAGAAGTAGAGCCATTGTTCCGTGAGATTTACGAAAGCTTCGGAACCAAGTAACGATATGAAGCTCGTCCGTGGGGGATGAGATCATATAGAAATCCTATTAACACTAATTTTGGAGGGTAATGTAATGAAAAAGAGGATTTTAAGTTTAGCATTGGTAACAGCTATGGGAGCATCTTTGTTAGCAGGATGTGGAAGCACAGCATCAACTGACAACGGTGCAACAGCAACTGCTGGTGCTGCTGACGCACAGACAGAGGAGACTGCAGAAGAGCCATCTAACGGTGGTGAGACGGTTAAGATTATCTGCGGATATGGCGCAGGTGGTACTGCTGACTTGGTAGCACGTACTTATGCTAAGACTGCTAACTCTCTTCAGAGTGATTACAACTTTGTAGTTGAGAACATGACTGGTGGAGACGGATTTGCAGCAGCTACTTTCTTCGCTGATGAAGATGCAAACACCAAGGATCTTTTGGTATTCGGTTATGGCCTTTGCTATCGTCATGACCTTGGAAAGAACTTCCAGACTGAGGAAGTTGACTTCGATCGTCATGCTATGAAGCCAATCGGAACTGTTGATGACAGAACCTGGATTGTTTACACAACCCCAGATCAGAGCTTACAGAGCATTCTTGATAAGTCCAAGAACGGCGGTATCAAGATGTCCGGTGGTAACCCACTTTCTGACTGCCACTTAGAGCTTGGTTCTTTACTTTCCCTTGAGGGTGGTAACGTACAGGTTGTTCCTTATGATGGTGGTGCTGAGCAGAAGCAGGGCCTTGTAAACGGCGAGGTTGATGTATTCGTTGGTACAACTCAGGCTGCAAAGGATGAGGTTGAAGCTGGTACTTTGATTCCTATCCTTGCTATCTCTGACAAGGCATTCGAAGGATTCGTAACTCCAGATGGCCCTATTACTGTTCCTACTGTAGCAGGCGATGCTAAGGCTCCAGAGTTAGATGCTTCTATCGATTTCTCCAGCTGCATTCTTCCAGCAGGAGGTACCTTGGCTGTACACGCTGGCGCAGATGATGCTTTCTATCAGGATATGACTGATATCATGAAGAAGGTTTGGGCTGACGAAGAGTACTACGGATGGATTGAGTCTGTAATGCTTAACAACTTCCAGCTTTACGGCGATGACGCTCAGAAGTTTATGGATGATGCATGTGAGAAGTCTCTTGCAGCATATGGCAACTTGAAGTAATTACTAAAATCTATGCATGGGTGGAGCCTGTATGGGTTCCACCCATTTTTTAAAAGGGTGGTTCAACATGAAATTTAAAATTAAAACAAATCTTTGGTCCGGAATTATTATGGGCGCAATTAGTTTGCTGATGCTCATTCTTATGCCTTATCAGGTTCGTGTTCCGGCATATGACTCCGGTGCTCCGTCACCACGTATTATTCCAGGCGTTTGCCTTGTAATTATGTTAGTTTTTTCTCTTGTTCTGATTTTCCAGAGTCTGGTTCTGAAGAAGGAGAAGATTGTTGAGTTTGATTGGGAAAAAGAAAAACCGGCAATTCTTTTAATTGCTTTGTTATGCGCTTATGTTGCGTTAATGATTACCGTTGGATTCATCGCAGCATCTGCAATTATTTTTATCATTATTTTGGCATATTGTGGCGAGAGAAAGCCATTCATATATATCTTTGTAATTGCTGTGGCAATTGGTATTTATTTCCTGTTTAAGATGGTATTTAACGTATCACTTCCATCAGGCATGTTTTTCTAAGGGGGACTTATCATGGGAGATTTACAAATGATTTTAGAGGCCTTAGCCCAGGTGTTCACATTGTCGAACATGCTGATGATTTTCATTGGCCTTGTTGTAGGTATGATTATCGGTTGTGTACCGGGACTGAGTGTTATGTTAGGTATTATCCTGATGTTACCAATTACGTACCAGATGCATGATCCTGCAACTGCAATTATCTTGCTTCTTGCTGTTTATGTTGGTGGTATGTACGGTGGATCTATCAGTGCAATTACACTGAATACACCGGGTACCAACTCCGCAATTGCAACTACCTTCGATGGTTATCCATTAGCTAAGAAGGGTAAGGTTAAGAAGGCATTGGATACTTCCTTATTTGCTTCTGTTTGCGGTGGTTTGATTTCTGCAATTTTGTTACTGGTTTGTGCATCCTTCATTACCAAGTTGGTAGCTGGATTTACTTCCGTAGAGTACTTCTCTATGGGTATCCTTGGTATCTCCTTGATCGCTGGTGTATCCGGTAACTCACTTCCTAAGAGTATTATTTCCGGTATGTTGGGACTGCTTATGGCTTGTATCGGAATGGACGCTGTAACCGGTGTTACCCGTTACTCCTTTGGTACTAGCGTATTAAAGTATGGTATCGATTTGTTACCTGCAATGATCGCACTGATCGCACTTACTCAGGTAGTTCAGAAGTTACGTGACTTCCGTCTCTCCGGAGGTAAGCTTGACGATGCCAACAAGATTGACCGCGAGGGTATTACCCGCAAGGAACGTCGCAGCATTATTCCTGCAATCCTTCGTTCCTCTGCAGTAGCATCCATCCTGGGCGCTATGCCTGGCGTTGGTGGTGGTGTTGCACAGTTCTTGTGCTATTCCGAGGCTCGTCGTACTTCTAAGCATCCGGAAGAGTTTGGTAAGGGTTCATTAGAGGGTATCGCAGCAGCAGAGTCTTCTAACAATGCCGTTGTTGGTTCTGCAATGATTCCTTTGCTTACCCTTGGTATCCCTGGAGACGGCGTTACCGCATTGTTACTTGGTGCATTTGTCCTTCACGGAATTACACCTGGACCAACCATGTTTACCAAGCAGGGTGTTATGGCTTATACCATCATCCTTGGATGTTTGATTGCCAACATTTTGTTGTTCCCAATCGGACTTGCTATGACTCGTGGTGTTGCTAAAATTGTCGAGGTTCGTTATACCTATTTAGCACCTGTTATCATCATGTTCTGCTTTGCTGGTTCCTTTGCAGCAACCGGCAATACCAAGGAGTTAATCCTTTGTGCAGCATGTTTGATTTTCAGCTATATCCTGACCATTTTGGATATAGATAATACCCCTTTGATGTTGGGTATGATTTTGGAAGATATCATGGAGAAGAACTTCGTAACTGCATCTATGGCTTACGATCGTGATTACACCATTTTCTTCCGTCGTCCAATCTCTTTAGTAATTCTGATTCTAACCATATTGCTTCTTGTATCCCTTATGAAGATGAACAAGAAAATCGAGGCTTTGAACCAGAAGCAGATCGAAGAGATGAAGAAGGAACATGAGCAGCAGGACGTTGCTTAATACATATTGTAGGAGAGAGTTAACATGAAATTTCAGGTAATCTATGTTCCAATCGGAGTTGGAACTTATGAGATGAATACAGCACATGAGCAGTTCAACAAGTCTGTGGAGCTTCTTCGCACCATTGACAAGGACATTGTTGTTCCGGAGGATATTCTTTTAACCGTTGATGCTGTTGGAGCATTCGTTGCTGACAAGCATCCTGATCTTGTAATCCTTCAGAACATTACCTTCGCAAATGCTGCTTATGCCAGCGAGGTATTACGTCGTTTTGATTGTCCGGTATTACTCTGGACATTACGTGAGCCGGTCATCGATGGTACACGTTTGCGCAGTAACTCCTTAACCGGAGCTTACTCCGCTGCAAATGCTATTTGCGCATTCCGTGGAGCAGGCAATTTCGAGCACGTATTCGGTGCACCGAGCGAGGAGCAGGTAGCCCGTGGTGTTGCTGCTACCGTTGCTGCCGCTCGTGTGAAGAAGTCTCTTACCGAGCTTAAGATGTCTGCTATCGGACATACTCCTCAAGGATTTGGCTTTGGCCGTGCTTTGGATGCAGAGCTTCTTAGCAAGTTTGGCGTTACCCTTGAGGCAATCGAGGCACGAGAGTTAATTAACAAGGCCAAGGCATACACCGACGAGGAGTGTGCGGCTGATTTGGCTGAGGCCAAGGAAAAGGTTGTTGGATTGGATGCTATGCCGGAGAACAACATCAAGGATTTTGCCAGATTATACAAGGCTTACAAGGCATACGTTGAGGAGAATCACATTGGTGCCATCTCTTCCCGTTGCTGGCCGGACTTCTTTACCGAGTTTGGTACACCGGTATGTATGGTTTTGTCCTTGCTTAACGCAGTGAACGTTCCTGCAAGCTGCGAGGCTGACGTATATGGGGCATTGTCTATGTATATCGGAACTGCACTTACTGAGCAGTCCACCTTCTTTGGTGATCCGGTATCCATGGATGAGAAGGAGAGTTCCATCACCTTCTGGCACTGTGGTATGGCTGCTTGTAACCTGGCTCGTTGCGATACAGGAGCAACTGTTGGTGTTCATCCAAACCGCAAGATTGGACCGGTTATGGACTTTGGCTGCGAGGCTACTCCGGAGGCTACCATTTTCCGCGTTGGCCGTACTCCGGAAGGCAAGTTCCGCTTCTTTATCGCAGAGGGAAGCGTTATGGACAAGCCAAAGCAGTTCCAAGGTGCATCCATCGTGGTACAGACCAAAGAATCTGCGGAACGCATCGTAAAAGAGACCATCAAGAATGGTTGGGAGCCACATTATGTTGTCATCTATCGTAACGTGGCAGAAGAATTAGAAAAACTTGGCAATATGTTGAACGTAGACGTTGTACGTTACTAGGTTCTTGGGTTAAAATCATGAGTATGAAATATCAAGGGATTAACTTAGGAAATGTAAAACTGAGCAACCGTTCTTCCATACTCCGATTGATTAACAATCATGGTGCAATGTCAAGAAAAGATATTGCAGAGGCGGTTGGACTTACAGCTGCCTCTGTTACTCTAATCTGTACGGATCTTATCGATGAGGGGGTATTGGTCGAGATTGGCGAAGCTGAAGAGGAGAAGCGCGCCGGCCGTAAAAAGATTCTGGTAGATATTAATGGGGATTACCGGAATGTATTATGTATCGCTATCGAAACCGATGAGACTTTTATTACTGTGACAGATTTGAAAGGACAGGTTATCTGCACCCATTCTATGCCAACAAAGCGTGGGTCTGACCCGGCAGAGTTTCTTTGTGCAGTAGCCGAAGAAGCACGACGTCTCATGTGGGAGAATGATATTACCAAGGAACGTATCTTGGGGGTATCTGTGACTCTGCCTGGTTTGGTGGAACGCGCACGAGGTCTTAGCTTGAATACCTATAATATCTGGACCAAGAAAATCCCGGTGGCAGAGATTATTCGTCAGGAGTTAGGATTTACCGTTGTGGTTGAGAACAACCTGAAGGCTGCGGCGCAGTCCGAGATTTACTTTGGATTTGGGCGCCATGTACCGGATTTGTTCCTGCTGAAATGGGGCCCGGGTGTTGGTTCTGCTGTGATTATTGACGGCAAGTTGTACCAGGGTGCCAATGGTATGGCCGGCGAGATCGGTCATATGACTTCTAACAAGAATGGTCGAAGCTGTAACTGTGGACGCAAGGGATGTTTGGAAACTTATGTTTCTACCCATGCAATTTTGGAAGATATCTTTGATTCTCTCGGTAATTCCGATGAATACCGCGTTGATTTGAACCGCCTGGCCGGTGATGAGGTTCGAGGAATCATGGATGAGAAGTTAGATCTCTTGGCACATCACCTGCGCAATACCGTTAGTATCCTGGATCCGGAGCGTGTAGTTTTAACAGGCTATATGTTTGATATACCGGGATTCTTGACACGTTTTACCGATGCTTATCGTGAGTATGATGATTCGGTACAGGACGACTTTTTTGTAAAGGCACATACCACTGGGGACTCGAAGCATATCGAGGGCTTGGCTGTTGTGATGGAAGAGTTGTTTTTCTAGTTCGCAGCGCGGACAATTTGACGTTTCTATTTAACTGAGCTGGGTTGGTTATTATTTGATTCCAGTTCCATTCAATAAGAAAAATATACAAAGCATGTTTTGTTGATTTGGGGTCGCGAAAAAGGACGAGTCCGTTCGCCTCTTTCGCTTTCGGCGTCGTCCATGACGCCTCAACCCCCAATCAGACACAAAACATGCTTTTATTTTTCTAATTTCATTCCAAGTTACAAAAAATATGCAACCCCTGCCTAGTTATAAGATATAGGATTCTATTTGTCCGCGTGTGTTAGAAAAACAACTCGACATAGGTATGGGGTTTGCGTCATGGGGCGGGGATGGGTACAATATTAATAGATTGTAAGGTCGAAACACGAGTGAGGAGGTATTTCTTATGAAGATTGCGATGGCGAATGATCATGCAGGTACGAAGCTGAAAAATGAGATTAAGAAGTATTTGGAAGCAGAGGGGCATGAGGTTGTAGATTTTGGTACCTACGACGAGGAGTCATGCGACTTGTCGGATTTTGTATATCCGGCTGCCAAGGCGGTTGGTAGCGGCGAGTGTCAGCGCGGCATCTTCGTAGATGGCGTGGGATACGGAAGTGCCATGATTGCGAACAAGATTAGTGGCATCTATGCTTGTGTCTGCCAGGATCCTTTCTGTGCGCAGCTATCCCGTGAGCACAACGATGCCAATGTCTTGTGTCTGGGAGGCAAGTTGATTGGAGAGTTGCTTGCCATGGAGATTGTGAAGACTTGGATGCATACCGATGCACTGACAGCAGAGAAGTATGTTCGTCGCCGTGATAAGGTGAAGGAGATTAACGATACGCACTGTAAGTAGGGGGATGGCATGAAGCTATTGTTACATGCAATTAGTAAAGTATTACTTGGAATTGTATTGGTGGGGGCACTGATCTTTGTGCCGGCAGGTACGTTTTCTTATATGCAGGGGTGGTTGCTCATGGGAATTCTCTTTATTCCTATGGTGGCAGCCGGCTTTGTGATGTTCTTTAAATCCCCAGAATTGTTGCAAAAGAGATTAAATGCCAAGGAAGAGCAGGGCGAGCAGCGAGTGGTTGTGTTGCTTAGTGGGCTGATGTTCTTGGCTGCATTTATCGTGGCAGGACTCAACTTCCGATTCGGATGGTTGGTTCTTCCATGTTGGATTTCCAACGTATTTGCGGTAGTATTCTTAGTAGCATATGTATTGTATGCAGAGGTACTACGAGAGAACGCTTATCTGTCTCGTACCGTTGAAGTGCAGGAGAATCAGCAGGTAGTAGATACCGGTTTGTATGGAGTGGTAAGACACCCGATGTATATGAGCACGTTGCTGCTGTTTTTATCCATGCCACTGGTGTTGGGAAGCCTTTTTTCCTTCGTCATTATGCTAGTGTATATTCCAATTATTGCCAAACGTATTCGTAACGAAGAGCAGGTATTAGAAGAGGGCTTACAGGGCTATCGTGAGTATAAGCAGAAGGTACGCCATAAGGTGATTCCATTCATTTTTTGAGCCCTGGGGACAGGTCTAAGGGCTCATTTTGGGAAGAGAATTTGAGTAAGGTAAAAGTATGAATTCAAAATATCTAGCAGTGATATTCCCAGGAATCGGGTATCACAAGGATAAACCATTGTTATATTACGCATCGAAACTTCTACTGCAGCAGGGATACGACTTGATGTATGTAGATTACCCAGAGATGCCAAAGAACATCAAGGGAGATGCAGCGAAGATGCAGCAGGCGGCGGAGATTGCTTATGCCAAGGCGGAAGAGATGCTTAGCTGGATTGATTACTCCAAGTATCAGAAGAAGGTATTCGTTGGTAAAAGCATCGGCACTGTGGCGATGAGTAAGTATATTCAGGAACACCACTTATCTCCAAAGCAGATTTGGTATACGCCAGTGGAGGCGACGCTTGCATTCCCTGCAGATAAGGTGATCGCTTTTCTTGGAGATGCAGATCCATGGTCAGATGTGGAGTCGCTTAAGCGCAAGGCGGAAGAACTCAACATTCCACTATACGCATATCCAGATTGTAACCACTCCCTAGAGACGGACGATGTAGATAAGAACCTCGAGATTATCCGCGATGTGATGCACAAGACTGCAGAGTTTGTAAAATGACCCACTAACCCCGTCCCGGGGAGTCATTGTACTAGGAGAGAAACATGGGAAACGAGAATGGAACATGGATTATGTATGGCGTGGACTGGGATGACCCAGAGTGCCTGCATACCGTGGATGATGCAATTGCATATATCAACGAGGTGGGATTCTTGCCACTGTTTAAGAATGAGATTCCGGGGTTCTCGCTAGAGGAGCGCACGGTGCCAGAGTACTGGTGGTGCGATGACCCGAAGGTGGACCCATGGCTGTGGAGGGAGATTATCGCTAGTCGTGGTGAGATTGCCTATGGCAAGTTCTTCGATAAGAAAGCAGGCTTTATCTCCAAGAAGTGGCTGCCATACTTCGTGAACTATCGTCGGGATGGCTATGATTTTGATGCCCTCTGGGACGATGGTAAGGCTCCTGCCAAGCACAAGAAGATTATGGATCTCTATGCGGAAGAGAAGATGGAAGAGGAGTACTTTTCCAATGAGCTGAAGGCGAAGGCAGGCTTTGGTAAAGGTGGTGAGAAGGGCTTCGATGGCGCAATCACTGCTCTACAGATGGAGACCTACTTGGTTGTGCGCGACTTTCGACAGCGTAAGAACAAGAAGGGCGAACCATACGGCTGGCCGATTGCCATCTATTGCATGCCGGAACATCTGTGGGGATATGATTATGTAACCGGCGCGTATAAGGAGTCGGCAGATGAATCTGCCAATCGAATCATTCAGCACATGCAAGACATCTACCCGGTAGCTACTGAAAAACATATATACAACGTCCTCGGCGTCAAAGCAGGGGAACGCAAAGCTACCAAACTTATAAAAAAAGCGAAATAGGTTGAGAGGAATGAATACAAACACTAAGATGATCATACACTTACTAGTAACAACCATCGGACCATTGGTGGTATGGGGACTCTTACATTTGGCAGTCGTCCGGGCAGAGGGCCAGAATCTGGAACTTGCCCCTGCACTTCGAAGTGCCTTTTGGCAGATTGCAGCTGCCTATATTACCGGTATCGTATACCTTACATTGCTGGTGATCTGGTTTTACAAGTATCGGAACGTATCCTGGGGAGTACGCCTCCTGCCGCTTTTGCCATTGCTGATTTTTATCGGCAGCAGGGCTTACAGCAAGCTTTCCTTTGAGTATCAGAAACGAACCTATTCTGCTGAGACTTTTGTGACAGAAGCATCATTAGAATCCCACGATGGCTATTATGAAACCTGTGAAGATGGGCAGAAGGCAGTTCGCGTAGATGACTATATCTCATGGGTGTGCATCCAGTATTTTCTTGATAAGCAAAACTATGATTTTACACCGAAGCAGATGGATGAGGTTGTGGCAGACTCTCTGCCAGTACTGATGGAACAGCTAAGTGAGGAACCGCTATGTGAGGGACATTATGATGCCAAGACCAAGGCAACGACCTATACGCCAATTACCATGGAATCTTGGTCTTACGATAACTTCACACGTACGCTTACGGTACAATATAGTTCCCAAAGGGAGCCGAAGGTATACGATATCGACATTAACTAATTGAAAAAGGGGAAGTATGAAAAAGAAACACGGGGGTTTATCTTACATTCTAATTATCATCGGAGCAGTGATGGCAAGCTTACCGGTGTGCCTTGGTTTACATCACAGTATTTGTCATCATTGATGAAATCCTAGGATAAGTGGAGTATAATAGTCCATCATAGGTAAACGAGGAAGATTCAATGTTTGATGCAGTCATTTTAGATGTAGACGGAACCCTGTGGAACTCTACGGGGGTTGTGGCAGGAGCATGGACTAAGGCTGCCAGAGAATGCGGCCTGACAGAGGCTGTAATTACGCCGGAGCAGTTACAGGGACTTTTTGGCAAGACCATGGATGCCATTGGCGCAGCTTTATTCCCGGAAGAAAGTGCGACTAAGCGCGATGAAATCATGGATAAGTGTTGTGGCTATGAGCACGAAGCAGTATCTGCCAACGAGACGGATATCACATATCCCGGTGTGGTAGATACCATTCGCAGTGCCGATATTCCAATGGCTATCGTGAGCAATTGCCAGTCCGGGTACATCGAATTATTTATGGACAAGACCGGAGTGACACCGCACATTGTTGATACGGAGTGCTTCGGCAATACGGGAGAGGGAAAGGCTGCCAATCTTCGCCGCATTATAGAACGTAACGGATGGGAGCATCCGATTTATGTTGGAGATACAACAGGGGACATGGAAGCTTGCAGAGAAGCAGGTATTCCATTTGTATTTGCCAGTTATGGCTTTGGTAATGTGGATCCTAGAGATGCTTTTGCAGTGATTCATGAGTTTCAAGAAGTAATGGATGTAGTTCGTTATACAGAATAGTTCGTGCAGCAAGGCAAACGGAGGAATGTTGGAAGCATGAAAATTACAGAAGTAATGCGTGGTTCTGAGGTAGCTGTAGAAATTCGAATTCAGGATACACCGGTATTATTCAAAACGAAGGTGATTTTTGGAACCAAGGAAGGCCTTCTGGTAGAACCCATTATGGTGGGGGATGGAGAGTTGATTTGGCGTCGACCGGGCATGGTATCCATCCGTAACTTAAGAGATGATCGCGCATACGTGTTCCGTGCGGAGTCTATAGAACCCATGGATACCCAGTATGGCCGGGTGCACATGATTAAGAGTGCAACATCCGGTGAGACCAAGAATCAGCGCAACAACGAGCGCCTCGAGGTTATTCACATGGGTACCTGTCGTATCCACTACGTGGAGTACAAGGCCATCGTCTATGATATTTCCATGGGCGGTATTGCAGTTATCTTGGATGGTAACGTAGGCGCCAAAATCGGCGATACTGCAGTGATTCGTTTCATGTTGGGCGAATCCAAGCATGTTTACGAGATTAATGCGACAGTCGTTCGTTTCTTCGATGTTAAGGGACGCGTAGCCATTGGTTGTCAGGTGCAGAATATGCCACTGGATATGATGGGACTCATTCGTGATACCACCGCCAGACAGGGCACCAAGATTGATCCGGATTATAAACCGGAAGAAGAGTAAATGAAGTGATAAGGAAGTGCTTGGAAACGGGCACTTCTTTTTGTTCTTAAAAAAGTACAATCTCAAAAAAGATTTTTTACACATATTGCGGAATATTACTTTATCAAGACTTTTCGACCAAGATATACACAACAGAGGAGAAGACTGTGACAATACGTGAAACCATTGAACAGATGGAAGCGACAACACTTAGTCCTTATGCGACATTGAGTCAGAACTCCAGGGGGCGTCAGCATCCAGAAGCCCAGTGCGATATCCGACCGCTGTTTCAGCGTGATCGTGACCGCATCCTGCACTGCAAGGCTTTCCGCCGACTGAAAAACAAAACACAGGTATTTCTTGATCCGCAAGGGGATCACTATCGGACACGTTTGTCCCATACCCTTGAGGTGTCTCAGAATGCCCGTACCATTGCCAAGGCACTTCGTATGAACGAGGATTTGGTGGAGGCTATTGCCTTGGGCCATGACCTGGGACATACGCCATTTGGCCACTGCGGCGAATTAGTCCTGGATCAGTTGTGCTCTACGGGGTTTGTACACAGCGAGCAGAGCGTTCGAATTGTAGAGAAGTTAGAGAAGGACGGACGGGGATTGAACTTGACCTGGGAGGTGCGAGATGGTATTCGCAATCACCAGACGGATAGCGTTCCGGCTACCCCGGAGGGCAAGATTGTACGATTGTGCGATAAGATTGCATACGTAAGTGCGGATATTGATGATGCCATTCGTGCCAACCTTTTAAGCGAGGATGACATTCCCAAGGAGATTCGTAATACCTTAGGATTTAGCGTCAATGACCGCCTGAATCGTTTGATTCACGATGTTATTATGAATAGCATGGACTCACCGGACATTCAGATGTCTCCGGAGGTATATCAGGCCATGCAGGATTTGCGCCATTATCTCTTTGACAATGTATATCGCAATCCGGTTGCCAAGGGCGAAGAGGTTAAGGCCAAGCGTATGATTGCCCAGTTATACGAATACTATATGGATCATATGTCGGATTTGCCGGTGAAGTATCAGAAGATGATTTCAGAAGAGAGCGAATCCCAAGAGCGTGTGGTATGTGACTATATCTCCGGTATGACGGATCAGTTTGCGTGCATGAAGTTCAGCGAGTTCTTTGTACCGGTGAGCTGGCAGTTAAGGGAATACTAGTGATAGATAGAAAGAGAGAATAAATGCCATTTTACTCAGATGATATCATCGAGGAAGTTCGTTCCAGGAACGACATCGTCGATGTGATAGGCCAATATGTGCATTTACAAAAGAAAGGTTCCTCCCACTTTGGGTTGTGTCCTTTCCATAACGAGAAGAGCCCATCCTTTTCCGTATCACAGTCCAAGCAGATGTACTATTGCTTTGGATGCGGAGCAGGTGGCAACGTCATTCGATTCTTAATGGATTACGAGAATCTTAGCTTTCCGGAGGCTGTGCAGGAGTTGGCAGCACGGGTTGGCATGGAGCTTCCCCAGCAGGAGATGTCGGCGGAGGCTAGACGACAGGCAGACCGCAAGTCTCAATTGTTAGAGATTAACCGCGAGGCGGCGCGGTACTTCTACTCCTTGCTTCATAGTGACAGGGGCAAGCGTGCCATGGATTACTTTGCGGGACGGCAGCTTAGTCCGGAGACTATGCAGAAGTTCGGCTTGGGATATTCGGATCAGTACTCCGATGATTTGTACAAGTACCTGCGACACAAGGGATACAGCGACGACATCCTTAAGGATAGCGGCGTTGTGACCATTGATGAGGTTCGTGGCGGCCGGGATAAGTTCTGGAATCGTGCCATGTTCCCGATTTTGGATGCCAATAGCAAGGTCATTGCCTTTGGTGGTCGTGTCATGGGAGAGGGCGAGCCTAAGTATCTGAACTCGCCGGAGACTCCGATTTTTAACAAGAGCCGGAATCTATATGGACTGTATCTGGCCAAGAAGACCAAGCGCAAGCAGTTCATTCTCTGTGAGGGCTACATGGACGTTATTGCCCTACATCAGGCGGGCTTCGATAATGCGGTAGCTTCCCTGGGAACTGCTCTTACAGCAGGCCACGCAGGACTGATTAAGCGATATACCGATGCAGTATACTTAAGCTACGATAGTGATGGTGCCGGTACCAAGGCGGCCCTTCGAGCAATTCCGATTTTGCGGGATGCAGGTATTACTTGCAAGATTATCAATATGAAACCTTACAAGGACCCGGATGAGTTCATCAAGAACTTAGGGGCCGAGGAATATGAGAAACGCATTGAACATGCGGAGAATAGCTTCCTGTTCTCCATCCGCATTATGGAGGGAGATTATGATATTACAGATCCGGCAGGCAAGACGGCTTTCCATACCGCCATCGCCAAGCGGATTCTAGAGTTCCCGGAGGAGCTGGAGCGCAATAACTACATTGACGCAGTTGCTACGCAGTACCAGATTCCGGTGGACAGTTTACGGCAGTTGGTGGTTCATCTAGCTGCCAAGGAAGGCAGTGGCATTACGGCAGCACGTCCGGCCAATCGACCGAAGCCGACGAATTTTGGCTCTAAGCAACTGAATCGGGAGGATGGTCCTACCAAGTCCCAGATGTTGCTGTTGACCTGGATTGCGGATGACGCAGCGGTATACCACGATATCAAGGCATACATTACGCCGGAGGATTTCAGTGAAGGCCTACTTCGCCAGGTGGCGACAGCGCTGTTTGCGCAAATTGAGGCCGGAGAACCGATTAATCCTGCTAAGATTTCATCCGGATTCCCGGAGGAAGAAGACCAGCGGCAAGTAGCCAAGATGTTCAATTCACCGGTGACCGAAGATAGTGATGCGGGAGCCAGAGATTTGAGCAAGGCTTTGGGCGAGACAGTGATTCGTATCAAAGAAGAGAGCCTAAAGCGCGCGAGAGAAGCGGCGGAACCAAGTCAACAGATTCAGATGTTACGCCAAGAAAAAGACATCATTGCTGCACTGAGGAAACACGATTTTTATCATCGATAGAAAGGAATACATATGGCAACTAAGAAGACTACTGATACAACAGAGACCAAGGCTAAGAAGCCTGCAACCAAGAAAGAAGCTACTGAGGAGAAAGCTCCTGCTAAGAAGGCTGCTACCAAGAAAGCAACCACCAAGAAGGAAGAGAAGGAGGTAGTCGCTGAGGAGAAGACTACTACCAAGAAGGCTTCTACCAAGAAGACTGTTGAGAAGGAAGAGAAGCCGGCTAAAAAGACTTCTACCAAGAAGACCAAGGAAGCAACTGCCCAGAAGCCTACTGAGGACAAGGCTGGAGATGATGCTGCAGCACAGTTCGAGACAAGGCTTCATGATTTGTTAGAGACTGCCAAGGCTCGTAAGAATGTCATTGAGTATCAGGAAGTTAGCGATACGTTCAAGGACATGAACTTATCTCCAAAGCAGTTTGAGAAGATTTTATCCTTCTTAGAGAAGAGCAATATTGATGTATTGCGTGTTGAGGATACCGAGGAAGAGGAAGATATCATCTTAGACGACGAGGATGAAATCGAGATGGAGAACATCGACCTGTCCGTTCCGGAAGGTGTTAGCATTGAGGACCCGGTTCGTATGTACCTGAAGGAAATCGGTAAGGTACCTCTTTTGACCGCTGAGGAAGAGATTGAACTTGCAAAGCGTATGGAACTTGGTGACCAGGAAGCGAAGAAGAAGCTGGCAGAGGCCAACCTTCGTCTGGTTGTTTCTATTGCCAAGCGCTATGTTGGTCGTGGTATGTTGTTCCTTGACTTGATTCAGGAAGGTAACTTAGGTCTGATTAAGGCTGTTGAGAAGTTTGATTACCGCAAGGGTTACAAGTTCTCTACTTACGCAACATGGTGGATTCGTCAGGCAATCACCCGTGCAATCGCTGACCAAGCACGTACCATTCGTATTCCAGTACACATGGTTGAGACCATTAACAAGCTGATTCGCGTTTCCAGACAGTTATTACAGGAGTTAGGCCGTGAGCCATCCCCTGAAGAAATTGCTAAGGAGATGGAGATTCCGGTAGAGCGTGTTCGTGAGATTCTGAAGATTTCTCAGGAGCCGGTTTCCCTTGAGACTCCAATCGGTGAGGAAGAAGATTCCCACTTGGGTGACTTTATTCAGGATGATAATGTTCCTGTTCCTGCCGAGGCTGCAACATTTACCTTGTTAAAGGAACAGCTAGAGGAAGTGCTTGGAACATTGACCGAGCGTGAGCAGAAGGTATTGATCCTTCGCTTCGGTTTGGAAGATGGCCGTGGACGTACTCTTGAGGAAGTTGGTAAGGAGTTCAATGTAACTCGTGAGCGTATTCGTCAGATTGAGGCTAAGGCGCTTCGTAAGTTACGTCATCCAAGCCGCAGCAGAAAGTTAAAGGATTACTTGGAATAAGATGAAACCAATATCCAATCGATTAGAAGCGTTATGTTCCATGGTTACGCCGGGTTACAAGCTGGCTGATATTGGATGTGACCACGGATTTTTGTCCATTGCACTGGTGGAACGGGGCATTTGTCCATCTGCCATTGCTATGGATTTGCGCCCGGGGCCACTTAGCCATGCGGTAGAGAACATCGCTCATGAGGGATTGAGCAATCGGATTGAGACTCGTTTGTCCGATGGATTGGACAAGCTTTCCATAGGCGAGGCAGAGTCTATCGTTATTGCCGGCATGGGTGGTCGCTTGCTGATTCACATTTTGGAAGCAGGCGATACCATTGCTAAGGCGGCCCAGGAATTGATTCTACAGCCACAGTCGGAGATTCCGTTGGTGCGCCACTATCTGGTGGAACAGGGCTATCAGCTTTTGGCAGAGGATATGCTCTGTGAAGACGGCAAGTATTATCCCATGATGAAGGTTGCACCGGCAGCTACCGATCGCGGTGAGATTCTAGCAGAACGTGACGCAGATTATTTATATGGCAAGATGCTTCTTCGTAATGCCCATCCTGTATTGCGGGAATATCTGCAGTGGGAGCTTCGTATCAAGGAAGAGATTCGTTCCAAGCTTCCGACAGATATGGCCACTTCTACCCGTATGGCAGAGGTGAATGAGGCTATTGCCAGCCTACAGGCGACCATTGCTGAGATGGATTGCTTATAGGGAGAACTTATTGGAGGGTTGATATGACAGTTGAACAGATTATTGTATTGCTGAACAACTTGGCACCGGAATCCAGCGCCCTGGATTGGGACAACGTTGGACTTCTGGTGGGTGATAAGGATTGGGAAGTTGATAAGGTTTATATTGCATTAGATGCCACCGAAGAGATTATTGATGATGCCATTACCCAGGGGGCACAGATGATTGTGACCCATCATCCGATGATTTTTACGTCCGTGAATCGTGTGACGGAGGACCATTATGTTGGTCGTCGGATTCTCAAACTGATTGAACATCACATTGCTGTTTATGCTATGCATACGAATTTTGATATTCACGGCATGACGGATTTGGCACAGAAAGCGTTGGGAATCCAACAGTCAGTTGTTTTGGATGTGTGTGAAACTGATGAAGAGGGCACCGAGTACGGTATTGGCTGTGTTGGTGTAATTCCGGATATGATGACTTTAGAGCAGTTTGCACTTTATGTTCGCAATGCCTTCCATCTGACCCACGTCAAGGTATTCGGAGACCCGGAGGCGGAGATTCGTATGGTTGCCATTGCACCGGGATCCGGCAAGAGTGATATCAATATTGCGGTGCGTAAAGCAGCTGATGTGTTGGTAACCGGAGATGTAGATCATCACAGCGGTATCGATGCAGTGGCCAAAGGCTTGAATATCGTTGATGCAGGACACTATGGTGTGGAGCATATTTTTATTGAATATATCGCCAATTATCTAAAGGGTAACACCGGAACACTGGAAATTGTTAGTGCGCAGAAGAAAGAGCCATTCTGGCTGGTTTAATCGAGGTGGACAGTATGAGTGATACAATTCGAATTCAGGTATTAAATCAGGAATACACCCTGGATCGGGGTACGCCGATTATGCAATTGGCAGACAAGCTTCAGCCAAATTATAGTGCGGATATTGTTTTGGCCGAATACAATGGTCGACTGATTGAACTGCACAAGAAGCTGAAGGAAGACGGTAATATTACATTTATTACCACCACAGAGAAGAACGGTCGTCGAGCATATCGCAGAAGCCTTGTTATGTTGATGCAGGCTGCGGTAGAGGAGTTGTTCCCTAATGAGATTGCCAATGTCAAGGTGATGCATTCCCTTGGGGATGGCTACTATTGCAAGTGGGAGGATGAACGTCCGGTAACACCGGAGTTTGTTACCCAGCTCAAGGACAAGATGCGTCAGATGGTTGATGCGGATCTTCCGATTATGAAGGACGTTATGAAGACCCGTAGTGCCAAGAAGATGTTTGAGGAAAAGGGCATGACGGACAAGGTTCGTATCCTGCGTTATCGCTCCAGTTCCAACATTAATATTTATGATCTCCATGGCTCCAAGGACTATTTTTATGGTTACATGGTAGCTTCCACCAAGTACTTAAAGTACTTTGATGTGATTCCTTTTGCAGAAGGATTTATGCTACTGTTCCCGGATAAGAAGGATGGGGTCACCATGAGTGAGTTCAACCCGGCAACGAAGCTCTTTTCTGTTATGAAGGAGTCTACGACCTGGGGTAAGATGATGGAGGTTCCTACCATTGGTGCCTTGAATGATGCCATTGCCCAGGGACGTATTCAGGATATTATTCTGACCCAGGAAGCGCTGATGGAAGAGCGTATTGGAGCATTAGCCAGAGAGATTGTATCGGATCGCAGTCGTAAGTTCGTAATGATTGCAGGACCGTCTTCTTCCGGCAAGACCACCTTTTCACATCGTTTGTCCATTCAGTTGTCAGCCCTTGGACTCAAGCCACATCCGGTGGGATTGGATAACTATTATCTCAATCGTGACCAGATGCCATTGGATGAGTTCGGTGAGAAGGACTTTGAGGCCTTAGAGGGTATTGATATTGAACTGTTCAATTCTGATATGAACAAGCTGTTAGCCGGAGAGCGGGTAGAGCTCCCGACCTTCAACTTCAAGATTGGCCGTCGTGAGTATCGTGGCAACTATATGCAGTTGGGACCGGATGATGTGTTGGTAATCGAGGGTATTCATGGATTGAATGACCGTTTGTCCTATTCCCTTCCGGCAGAGAGTAAGTTCAAGATTTACATTTCTGCGCTGACACATTTGGCTATTGATGAGCACAATCCTCTGCCGACAACAGATGGCAGACTGATTCGTCGTATTGTGCGAGATGCCAGAACCCGTGGTACCAGCGCTCAGGAAACCATTGCTATGTGGGATTCTGTGCGACGTGGAGAGGAGAAGAACATTTTCCCATTCCAGGAAAAGGCGGATGCTATGTTCAATTCCGCATTGATTTATGAGTTGGCAGCATTGAAGGTATACGCACAACCACAGCTATATGCCATTGAACCGGGACGCCCGGAGTATGCTGAGGCCAACCGTTTACTGAAGCTGTTAGACTATGTATTGCCAATTCCAACAGATGGTATTAACAACAATTCCCTGATTCGTGAATTTATCGGTGGTAGTTGTTTTAACGTATAATTTTGTGTATAATGGCGAAGTTAAAGCCAGACACGTGATCGCGGCTGCCATATGCGAAAGCTGGCAGGTGAGGAAAGTCCGGGCTTCATAGGGCAAGGATGCCGGATAACGTCCGGTGGAGGTGACTCCCAGGCAAGTGCAACAGAGATATACCGCCTACCTTCGGGTAGGTAAGGGTGGAAAGGCAGTGTAAGAGACTACCGTGCGGGTGGTAACATCCGTAGCCATGTAAACCCCATCCGAAGCAAGACCGATATGAGACGAAGGCGGCCCGCTAGTCTCGGGTAGGTCGCTTGAGGTGGCTGGTAACAGTCATCCTAGATAGATGATCACGCAACGACATAACCCGGCTTATCGTCTGGCTTTTTCTTAAAAAATTACGAAAGTATAAAATAATTCTTAAGACTTTCTTAAATATGAAGCGGCTTTGTTGACTTCGCAGTTATGAACTCTTAGATTATATATAGAAATAATTCGAGGAGGCATAACATATGTTTCGTGAACGTTTTTATCGCATGATGATGGGACGAAATGGCGTAGATCAGCTGAGCCGTTTTTGTTTATATATTTCTTTGGGACTAGTCATTGTGACCTGGATTACACACCAGGGCTTTGTTTACCTTTTGGCAATGGCTTTTCTTGGCTATTCTTACTTTCGTATTATGTCCCGCAATATTTCACAGAGATACTTGGAGAATCAACGTTTTTTGCAGATATATGATCGAATTGCACCGGCTTTTCGCGGTGTGAGACAGCGGGTACAATCCCTGTTTACCAAGTCACCATATCGCATTTATACTTGCCCGAACTGCAAGCAGAAAGTGCGTGTGCCAAGGGGGCGTGGACGTATCGAGATTTCCTGTCCCCGTTGCCGCAGCACATTTATTAAGAGAACCTAGTAGGTGGAGGTGCGTCTATGTTCGGTTACATTCAAGTGAATCGCCAGGAACTCAATGAAACCGATACGGTGGACTATCAGGCTTACTACTGTGGACTGTGCCGGGAATTGAGCCGGATAGCGGGTTGGCGTGGGCGGTTTGCGCTTAATTATGATATGACCTTTTTGATTATCTTGCTATCTGGATTGTATGAATTAGAGCACGAGGATACGGAGTTTACCTGTGTGATTCATCCGACGAAGCGTCGATTGGCATATCGCAATGAGGCAACGACCTATTGTGCCAAGATGAATGTGGTGTTGGCCTATCATAATCTGATGGATGATTATTATGACACTCATGACTATAAGAAATTACAGATGGCCAAGGCCTATAAGAAGGCTTACCTCAAAATCAAGGAAGAGTACCCCAATAAGGTTGCTGCGGTAGAGCAGATGATGGAAGAGATACAGATGGCAGAAGCCCGATGCGAGGAGAATCTTGATTTGGTGTCTGGGTATATGGGCAACATGTTGGGAGAGCTTTTTGTATGGAAGACAGAGGATATTTGGGCAGATGACCTACGTGCGATGGGGTACTATATGGGCAAGTTCATTTATATGATGGATGCCTATGACGATATGGCAGAGGATGAGAAGCATCGCAACTATAATCCATTTCTTATTAAGAAGCAGAAGAATCCGGAGTGTAGCGAAGTCTTTTGCCAGCAGATTTTAGAATCGATGGTTTCCGAATGTGCCAAGGCTTTTGAATGTATGCCGATTCTGCAGCATGCTTCTATTCTTCGGAATATTTTATATTCCGGTATTTGGACGAAGTATGAATACAAACAGATCAAGCTTGGCAGGCGAGAAACAAAGGAGTAAATCATGGATCCTTATCAGGTGTTGGGAGTTAGTCCCAATGCATCGGATGATGATGTGAAGCGGGCCTATCGCGCCCTCAGTCGAAAGTATCATCCGGATGCCAATGTGAATAATCCCAATCGTGGTGCAGCAGAAGAGAAGTTCAAGCAGGTACAGCAAGCCTATGATTCCATTATGAAGATGCGTCAGCGTGGAGAGACATATAATGGAAGCTTTCAGTCGCATACTACAGGTGGGACTTATGGTGGTCGCACCAATGCTGCACCGGAACTACAGGCTGCGGCCAATTATATTGCCAATGGTTACTATCAGGAGGCTCTTACCACATTAAATGGTATGGAAGTCAGCCAGCGTGGCGGTGTGTGGTATTATATGGCGGCCATTGCCTCTGAGGGGCTTGGTGATTTGACCAATGCGCGGGAATATGCTTCCATGGCTGTGGCAATGGAGCCGAGCAATTATCAGTTCCGGCAGTATATGATGCATTTGAATAACAATGATATGTGGTATGCTTCGCGCAGTTCGGTATATCAGCGCCCTTATGAGGGCTATTCTCACTGGTGCCTGGACTTGTTCCTTATGAATCTGTTTTGTGGCTGCTGTTGTTAGTTTCTTTCGTAGTCGCATAATGATGCAGATGTCTAAAATTTAGCGTTTTTATATGTTAATTTGTCTAATGTGACACGTGAACAATCATGGATTTGTTGTAAAAGATGTGGAAATATAACAAACTCATTAAAAAAATGCTTGCACATATCCAAATCACTCCGTATAATCGACTTTGCTGCGAGGACGGACAGAAGGAAAACTGAACATTAGCAAAGCAGGCGAAAGCCTGTGACGCAAAGCTATAGGGACTGTAAAATGTCAGCCAGTTGCACTTATTTTGATTTCATCCGAGCATGGGCAATTTGTCCCATGCTTTTATTATGCTGATGAGCATTCGTTGGGTGCGAAATGGAAACGATTATTTTGGAAGGATTGTTGTGTGCAATCGGAAAGGCATGTGTGAAAAATGAAGAAAAGAGGTAACATGGTACGTCGTATCATTTTAATTGCCGCAGCTTTGGCATTGGTAATGACGGCCGCAATTGGTATTGTTGGATTCTCCAACATTAAGAAGGCATATTTTGATTCCTTCTCTGAGGAATTGAAGGCTGCTGCTTATATGATGGAGCATGAGATTAATAATGAGTGGGAAGGCGATTGGTCTTTAAGTGATGGTGGTCAGCTTCGCAAGGGTAATACGGCTATTCACGATGCTTATATGAAGCAGGTGGATCAGTTACATGAGAAGACCGGAATTCACTTTACGGTATTTTATGGAGATACCCGTTACATCACTTCTATGACGGATGAGAAGGGTAACCGTATGGAAGGTACTCAGGCTTCTGGTACTGTTGTTGAAAAGGTGTTAAAGGGCGGTAACGAGTATCTGGCAACCAACTTTGATATTGGTGGTAAGAAGTGGTATGCATACTATTTGCCATTGGTTAATTCGGATGGATCCGTAGTAGGTATGCTATTTGCAGGTCGTGAGACCACTAGTGTAGTTGTAGCTATGCAGCACGCTGGTTGGATTATCGTAATTATGTATATTGGGTTCTTCCTCTTTAACTGGGCTGTAGCACGTGTATTGATTACCCGTTCTACTCGTTCTATTAAGGATATTACCGGTGGTTTGAAGAGCCTGGAGGATGGTGAGTTATCCTTCTACATCCATGATCGTACATTTAATCGTACCGATGAACTTGGTTTATTAGCAGAGACTTCTGCACAGCTACGTGATCGTTTACAGGATGTTATTACAGTTGCTAAGGACTTGTCTGCTGAGGTTAACAAGTCCGGTATGAATTTGGCAAATTCCGCTGAGACTGCAGCACACGTTGCAGATCAGGTTGCAAGCGCAGTAGAAGATATCAGCCGTGGCGCAGTATCTCAGGCTGAGAACGTAGAGAGCTCCATGAACAACACCAATGAGATGGGTGATAGCATTGATGATATCACCACTAGCGTTGAGGGATTGTCTACTGCAGCTAGTGATATGATGAGCGGTGCGAACCGTACCGTTGATGCTTTGACTGATTTGATGAGCAAGAACCAGGAAGTTATGGCTTCCATGCAGGATATCAATGATCAGATTCGTTTGACCAATGATTCTGTTAAGAACATTGCTGATGCATCCAGCATCATTACCAGCATTTCCGAGCAAACCAACTTGTTGTCTTTGAATGCTTCTATCGAGGCTGCAAGAGCAGGAGAGTATGGTCGTGGATTTGCTGTTGTAGCTGCTGAGATTGGTTCTCTTGCAGAACAATCCAAGAAGGCTGCTGTTTCTATCAGCCAGATTGTTGAGACTTTGGTAGCAGAGTCTGAGAAGAGTGTTGAGACCATCGACCAGTTAAGTGGTGATATGGTAGCTCAGAATGAGCAGTTGAACAGCACCAAGTCCGATATGGACGTCGTTGTAACTAACGTTAATAACGTAGAGCATTCTACCAAGGTTATTGCTGATAAGATTCATTTGTTGAATGGATTGAAGAACAGCTTTGGTGAGATTATCGAAGAGTTGTCTGCAATCTCTCAGCAGAACGCAGCATCTACCCAGGAAACCAACGCTTCTATGGAAGAGTTGAGTGCAACATTTGCTTTGATTAGCGAAGCAGCTGCTGACCTTAGAGTTATGGCTGAGACCTTGAATGAGAAGATGGGCTACTTCACCATTGGTGAGGAAAAGAATGATGTAGCTGAAATCAAGCAGGCATCATAAGAATGCTTTTTGAATAGATGCAAATAAAGGATGGACACCGTGATGGTGCCCATCCTTTTTTTCTGCCTCTACTCCCTGGCTCGCGCCCCTCGGCCCATCGGTCCCCGGTGCCCCGCCTGTGATTAATTGTCCGGAGCCAATCCTATTTCTTGTGTCCCGATACGACCATCCCTATCATGTGTACTTTAGACGCTTTTACAATTCGAAGTACATGTTTGTCTACCCCGCTGACATATTTACTTTTTTATTATGACTGCGTAATAATTGACGTATTTTTTTGATTCCAGTTCCGTTCGCCAAGAAAAATAAACAAAGCATGTTTTGCTGATTGGGGGTCGCTCAACAATTCAATCCGTTTCATGCCTCGCTTGTGGCGCCGTCCATGGCGCCACATCCCCCAATCGGGCGCAAAACATGCTTTTATTTTTCTAAGCTCACTCCAAGTCACAAAAAAATAATCAATCATTCGCAGTCATTATTTAAAGTTCGGATTGTGTCAGCGGGGGACAAACAGGGACGATAGAATTGTAAAACGTGTAAAGAACACATGAATTCAGGGGGATGGACGTGGGACACTTAGAAATACATTGGCAGAGGACTAATCACAGGCGGGGCACCGGGGACCGAGGGGCCGAGGGGCGCGAGCCAGGGAGTAGAGGCAGAAAAAAAGGATGGGCACCATCAAGGTGTCCATCCTTTATTTGCATCTA